>CAZFGE010000058.1:0-6412 GCA_964518415.1 uncultured Muribaculaceae bacterium | reverse complement strand
TTCTAACTCCAGGTTTCATATAACCTTCTTGTCTTTCACGAGCTTTTTTTAGGAGACCGCTTTTAGCATTTTTTTGCTTAAAAGTTTTTAATGCACCTTCTACATTACCGTTTTTAACTACAACTTTTGTCATTATATCCCTCCCTTCTCGCAACTGTAATTAGTATAGCACCAAATAACCTTTTTATCAACAATTTTCTTCAAATTTTGACAAATAAAAAGCCAAAATAAGGCTTTTTATATAAAACTATATCAATATACTATTTGAAAACGAGCCTAAATATACTCCAAGTTTAAATAATATATCTATTAATATAGTTATAATTGGCAGAATTATTGGAAGTGATATAAATAATAGTATATTAGCTATTACTCTATGTTTATCTACAATATTTTCCAGTTTGTATTCTTCTAATTGATGAGCCTAAACTTCTTCCTAAATCAGATATAGAATTTATACATCTAGATATAGCTCCTAGGAATGTAGCTGTAATAGACCCACCATATATATTTTTAAGTTCTTTATCGTTAATCATTATCTACACGCAAGTGGACGTACATATCCATCTATTACTCCTATAAAGAATGTTATTAAACCTCCAATTAATAATCCTGCTCCAAGTGAAAATCCTCCACTAATAGTTTTTAATTCTTCTTCTTTAATCAACTTATCATCTCCTTTTAATTTGTATTTTTTTAAATTCTCTACCGTCTAATTGTAAGACAATATTTAAAATATCATCTTCCTCTAAAAATTCTCTAAGTTCAATTTCAAGTGTAGCAACCTTAACAGGACTATCTACTACTTGAAGATCTTCGATATCAAACGTCGGTTCATAATTATTAAAATCTGTAATAACAAAATATCCTCCTTTCTTTAATTCATACTATCTAGATTAATAACTCTATCAAATAAATCAATATTATCCATTCTGTGAGTTGTAAATATTATTGTTGTATCTTTATATTCATCTATTAATTTTTTTATTATTTTTCTTTCTGTTAATGCATCAACTTCACTTAATCCCTCATCTATAAATAAATACTCTTTTATATTAACAAGCGCTCTTGCAAGAATAATTCTTTCAATCTCTCCTCCACTTAAATTGAAACCATTTTCTTCAATGAGCATATTTAACTTCAAACTATTTTTTTCAAGTATATTATCAAGTGAACATATATCAATTATTTTATTAAGTTCCTCTTTTGAAATTTTTATGTTTAGAACAATGTTATTATAAAGTGTATCAGTAAATAAATACTCATCTTGAGATATATACGTTACATTATCTTTAAAGTTTATTTTGGATAAATCCTCATTATCTATTTCAATATTATTTGCTTTATAATACTGTTTTAAAATTTTAAGTAATGTACTCTTACCACATCCACTTTTACCAGTTAAAGCTATTTTCTCACCTTTCTTAATATTTATATTTAAATTAGAAAATACAGGCATATCATTATACTTAAAAGATAAATTATTAATATTTATATCTCCTGTTTTGTTTTTGCTTTTATTTTTAATGTTATATTTGAGTTCTATTAACCTATTAATTGAAACATTAATTTCACTTACTAATAAAGATATATTACTTATACTAAATAACGGTTCCAAAAAGTAATTAGATAAGGCGTAAAAAACAAGTAAATCACTATAATTAATTATTTTACTATTTATTAAAATCAATCCTACAAAGACTATAACAAACAAAGATAATTCAGATATCAAATCATTTATATTTGAAATTTTATTTAAAAGCTTTTGATAGTTTTTTAAATTTTTTAAATATACATTTGACTTTACTTCAAATTTATCTTTAAAATCATCTTCTAAATTTTGACCTTTAATACTTTCAAAACCTAGTATTGATTCAGTTTCAAAGGAGCATAAAATAGAATTTGATTGTTTTAAATTTTGAAGTAAAATTTTTAATTTTTTATATTTAGTAAAGTAATTCAATAAATATAATATAGCAATAATAAGTAATATTATAAATAATGATTTATTAATCATGAATAATATTAAGCCTGAAAACAACATAATAATAAAATCACTTATTAAAACAGCAAAGACATCAATCATATTTTTAATAGTATCAATATCCTCTAGTCTATTTACAACCTCACCTGTTGTATGAGTCCTATAGTATGAATAAGGAAGCTTAAGTAAGTCCATAAATGATTCTTTCATTAAACAATAAGCAGTCTTTGTTTTAAAGTTTAAAATAAAGTTATTTTTTATAGTATTCAGGAAGTATTTAAATGTAAGAATGAAAGGAATATAAATTGAATATATAACGAGTCTATTATTAATCATTTGTTTTAATAGTATTATATAAACAATTGATAGTATATATATGAACGATACCAATAACAAAATTGCAAAAATAGTTTTTTTATTTATAAAGGGTTTAAAATAATCTTTTAACTTTATTCTTTCTTCTTTTTCTATCATCTTAACAGGATAAGCAATAATAAGATTGTTCGTAAATATTTGATTAAATTCTTTAAAAGACATTTTTTTAATCTTATCAGCCGGATCGGCAATTATTAAATATTCTTTATCAAAATTTATTTCATATATCAAAACAAAATGGTTATAAGTATTATCAATAACAGTGTGCGCAATTGCAGGTAATATAATAGTGGTCGCATCTTTATTCAAATAATATTTAATCCCATAACTATTAAAGCCTAAATCCTTAAAAGTTGATACAATATCAAATGCAGTAGTTCCAAGCTTATTTGTATGCGTCATTTCCATTAACCTAGAATGATTTATAAAACCCCCATAGTGTTTAATAATCATAGACATACAAGAAATACCACATTCCTTAATTCCGTTTTGTTTAACAAAATTATACTTATGCACTTTTTCACCTCCTCACTAATATCATTCGAGAAAAAATTCAAATTTCCTTCTTATTTTCGAAAAAAAATTTAAAAAAATTAAAAAAAAATAGCTTTTTGAGCTATTTTTGATATATTTTTACAAATTTTGAACCATATTTTTTATCTTTAACAAAATTTAATTTATCAATTACATCTTCCGTTTCATATTCACATACTATAATTCCACCATCATTTAATAGATCATTTTCTATGATTAAATCTATACTTTTATTAATTAAATTAAATTTATATGGCGGATCTAGAAATATAACATCAAACTTTTTATTTGTAGTTTTTAAAAAATTATCAAATGTATTATTTATAATATAGGCATCACTTACACCATTTAAGTTTTTCTTTAATGTTTTTATAACTTCAATATTTTTATCGATAAAGTAACACTCTTTTGCGCCATTACTCAAAGCTTCAAGTCCTAAAGATCCGCTTCCAGCAAAAAGATCTAAACAAACGCTATCTTTTATGCAGCCTTGTATTATTGAAAATATCGATTCTTTTACTCTATCCATTGTAGGGCGTGTACCATCTATATTAAATCCATCAAGTACTTTTCCTTTATATTTACCGCTTATAATTCGCATATAACCACCTATTTAATTTTAGCACACTATTTAAAAGTTGTCAGTATATTTTCTATAAGTTCAAATGTATCAAGAGTTTTTTTTATCCTATCAGTTGGCCTTAATTTATAGTCTTCTTTTACTTTTTCTTCAAAAGCTTTAAACATAGAAGGGTCTCTATTAAGTATTTTATACCAAATGGAATTTTCTCTAATATATTTTTTATAGTACATATTATTATTTAATTTCATTTGAATATCTAGTGTCATTAATCCTCAAAATGCCTATATAATGGTCTTGGAGTATATGACGATACTTCAGAGTCAGTTGACTTGCCTACATCAGATAAAACACTTAAAACTCTTCTAATACTATTTATGTTTTCAGATACTTTATCCATATCAATTTTTTTTACCCAAGCAAGTATATCAGATGCTTTTATGTCATTTTTATTATATTTATCCCAAACAGAACTTGAAGTTCCATATAAATCGTACATTTCATAAAACTTTTGCCACGTCATAGAACCATTATTAACATAATCTGCAAGAGATGGATTATTTCTAACAAATTCTTTAAATCCTTCAACATTTTTCATACAATCACCTATATAATTATATGAATTATTTTTTTAATGTTGCTTTAAAGTAGTCATTAAGCCAAAAATAATCATTATTTTCAAAATCACATACTAACATATTTTTATTATATATATTAAGTATTCGCATTATCTCAGGCATATTTATATTTGTCTTAACAACTATGCATGAATAGTTAAGTTCTAAAAAAGTTTCTTCGAATTTGGAAGCTATCTTAATTTTTTTATCATTTATTCTTTTAAGATTAATTTTTTTATTAAAATAATTGTTTAAAAGTTTAACTGAAAATGGAAGACAGATTTCTTTAAAAATTTTAATGCCATACGAAAAATCATATGCTTTTAAGTTTTTTAAACTTTGAAGCATCTGATAAAGTGAATATGGCTTATTATAGTACAAGTTAAAATATTCTCTTTTAATTATAAATAAATAGTATTTACGCATACTTATATTTTAACCAATTAATTATAAATAATAACAAAAAAGGCAACATTTTGTTACCTTACTGAAACTTTACTATTTTCATATTGTTCTTGATTTAAAATTATAAGTGGAAGGTCATTATCTTCAGATAAAACGCATGCTTTTAAATAATTTGGGCAATCATCTAATTCATCATCTAAATAGCAATATACTCCAACAAATCTAGTTTTATTTTTATCTAATAGAATTTTATTATTTAATGTTTTATTTGTTATATTTGATTGCATTATCATTTGTGGTGTTTGAAGAATTGATTCACTCTTATTATCTATTACATATTCACCATTTATTTTTTTATAGTCAAATGGTTTAGTTGATGCATGAATAATTGCATCGTCAGACAAAGCACATATATAACCAAATTTTAAATCAATTCTTTTTATTTCATCAAATATATCACTGCTTACAAGTTTAGCTTCTATTGCATCGTCTAAAATCTTCGTTGATACTAAATAATTAAAATTTGGAGTTTTATTTTTTATATTAGTTAAATAATTATTCCAAATCGGAATAATAAGTTTGTTAATTTTTTTCTCAACATCCAAAATAGCTTCATATTCTCTATCAATTAAATCAATAGATGAATTTTTATTAAGTGCAATTTTGTTTAATATTCCATTAATATCATTTAAGGCACTATCAAGTTGTCTTTGTTCTAGAGCAGAATATAAAAACTTATGGCTTTGCATACTAACAATCGATCTTTTAATGGATGTTAATCTTTTTAGTTTGTTCTTTTTATCCATTATTTTTTCTTCTTTTACATTTTTTAAGTATTTATCCAACTCATAATCAATTTTTTCATATTCATATAAAGAGTCAGTCAAAAATACTTTATTTGTATTTTTACGAAGCTTTTCATATATCTTATTTATATTTTCAGTAAATAATTCATAATTTATACTTTTAGAATATGCATCAAATGTATCTGAAATAATTGTTTTATCTCTATTAATAACACCACATAGGAGTATATCTTTACCCACTATATCTTTGATATAACAGGCAACATCTTCTTCTTTAGAATGTATTATATTCTCGTTTGGTAAATTATATTTATTTGAAAGTGTATTAGAAATAATTTTTGCTGTACCAAGTGTTACTACATCTTTTCTATTATGAGTAAAAAGCAATATAAAACTTTCAAGCAAATTATTTTTTATTACATTAAATACATTATCTCTATTTTCAACAAGATAATTTATGTAATTTTTGCTTTCTTCATTTAAATCAATCAAATTTCTTTCGTTAGTTAAATCATTTTCTTTAATAAATCTTTCTAAATCTAAATTAAATGTTATTCTATCATCATGAACATGGATTTTATATGAAAGTTCATCTCTTAATTCAAAAATAGGTTTCATATTTATAATTTCATTTCTTACATTTTTATCCATATACTTATTAAATTCATTTATATACACCGTTTTAATATATTCAAAATATTCACTTATCTTTTCACTTAATTCTTGGGTGTTCAAATTACCTCACCTACCATTAATTTCATTTTAGCAAACTTTTTTTAAAAAATCTACTATGTATATAAAAATATTCCAAGAAGATAATAATTAATGGTGATTTATGTGATATATGTGATTATATTTTTTCTTAAAATTTTAGAAAATATGTTATCTACTTTAAGGACTATATTTATTACAAGCAATAATAAAATAATTGCTGCTATACTTCTCTTTATTTCTTCAATTATTTGGATATTATCAAGCAGTATTACAATAATTAATATTAATCTAATAAGTATACTGGTATTTTCACTTGGTTCATTTATTGGTGCATATTTAGGAATTTATATAGAAGAAAAGATTGCTCTAGGAACTTGTTTTATTTTTTGTATTACAG
>CAZFGE010000057.1:0-6597 GCA_964518415.1 uncultured Muribaculaceae bacterium | reverse complement strand
TTAAAATAACTCCTGCTCATGATCCTAACGACTTTGAAGTAGGAAATCGTCATAACTTAGAGAGAATCATTGTAATGAATGATGATGCTACTATGAATGAGGCTGCAGGTAAATATAATGGAATGACTAGAGAAGAGTGTAGAGAAGAACTTCTAAAAGATTTAAAAGAAGCAGGATTACTTTTATCTATAGAACCATTAACTCATGAAGTAGGACATAGTGAAAGAACAGGTGCTATGGTAGAGCCTATGATTAAAAAACAATGGTTTGTTAAAATGGATAAGTTAGCTTCTAATCTTCTAAAAATACAACAAGATAAAGATGAAAAAGTAAACTTTGTTCCTGAAAAATTTGAAAACACTTTAACTAGTTGGATGAGTGATTGTCATGATTGGTGCATATCAAGACAACTTTGGTGGGGACATAGAATTCCAGCTTGGTATAAAGATGATGAAGTAATGGTTCAAAAAGAATGTCCAGGTGAAGGATGGGTACAAGATGAAGATGTACTTGATACTTGGTTTTCAAGTGCTTTATGGCCTTTTTCTACACTTGGCTGGCCAAATAATACAATTGATTTTGAAAGATACTTCCCAAATGATTGTTTAGTTACAGGATATGATATTATCTTCTTCTGGGTATCTAGAATGATGTTCCAAGCAGAAGAGTTAACAGGTAAAGCACCATTTAAAGATGTTGTAATACATGGTCTTATTAGAGATAAAGATGGTAGAAAAATGTCTAAATCATTAGGTAATGGAATAGATCCATTTGATATGGTTAATAAATATGGCGTTGATTCATTAAGATACTATTTAAATACTGATTGTGCATTTGGAACTGATTTAAGATTTGATGAAACAAAAATGACATCAACTTGGAATTATATAAATAAAATATGGAATGCATCAAGATTTGTTTTAATGAATATAGAAGACTTAACTGAATATAACTTTGATAATTTAAGTGATGAAGATAAATGGATTTTAACAAAATATGAAAATATAGTTAAGTCATCAATAAATCATATGGATAAGTATGAATTTAACTTATTTGGTTCTGAAACTTATGATTTCATTTATAATGATTTCTGTAGTAATTATATTGAGTTTTCTAAATTTAATAGTGAGTCAAAAACAACTAAATCTGTATTGTGCTATGTTTTAACTGGAATACTTAAAATGTTACATCCATTTATGCCTTTTGTAACAGAAGAAATATATGAAATGCTTCCTATAAAAGATAGTGAATCTATAATGATTTCTAAATATCCTGAATATGAAGATAAATTTGTATTCAATAAAGAAATGAAAGACGTAGATAAAAAAATTGAATTCATAAAAGCATTTAGAAATGTAAAAACTGAAAATAATATTCCATCAAGTGCTAAAGTGTTAATTAATACAGATGATGAAATTATATTAAACATGCTTAAAATTAAAGAAGTCAGAGTTGATAGTGAACTTGAAATTAACTCATATAATGTTGATACAAAAGGTTATAAAGCAACTATATATTATGAAAAAGTTGAAACAGAAGAAGAAAAAGCTTTAAAAGAAAAACAAATCAATGATTTAAAAGCATCAATTGCTAGACGTGAAAAACTTCTTTCTAATGAAAACTATGTTGTTAAAGCTCCAGCAAATATAGTTGAACAAGATAGAATTAAATTAGAAGAAGAAAAAGCTAAATTAAAAATATTAGAAGGATAAAATCCTTCTTTTTTTACACTTTAAAATAAAAAAGTGTAAAGTATGTCAAATTTTGTTGACTAGTTTTTTTATAAATGATATTATTTAAGAGTAGAAAAAAATAGAGGAGGAATATAATATGAAAAATAAAGGTTTTACACTAATTGAATTATTAGCAGTTATCGTAATTTTAGCTATTATCGCATTAATCGCTACACCAACAATTTTAGGTGTTGTTGAAAATGCTAGAAAAGGAGCAGCTGAATCAACTGTTTTAGGATATGTTGATGCAATTGAAAAACAAGTTATGATCAATGAAATGGATTCAGATACTACAAATGATTTTGCAAATGCTGATTACACTATTGAACAATTAGATGCTAAAAAAGTATCTGTAAAAGGTAATAAACCATCTTTATCTGGAACTAATAAAGTAACTATAACAGATGGTGAAGTTCAAGATACAACTTTCACTGTTGGAAAATATACTGTTAAATATACTAAATCAACTGGTAAAGCAGTAGTTCAATAATAGACGATAACATAAAACTTTTAAAAGAGTGTATATTTTACGCTCTTTTTTCTATACTAATAAATAGTCAAAAAAAATGTATTGACTTAAAGTGAAAATGATGATATATTTAAAATGTAAATACTAAAGGAGGGAATAGAATGAAAAAAGGTTTTACACTTATTGAATTACTTGCAGTTATCGTAATTTTAGCTATTATCGCTTTAATTGCAACACCAACAATCTTAGGAGTTGTTGAAACTGCTAGAAAAGGAGCGGCTGAATCATCTGTTTTAGGATATATTGATGCAGTTGAAAAACAAGCAATGATCAATGAAATGGATGATGATGATGCTAATGGTTTAACAGATACTACTTTTACTGATTTAACTCAAATTAGTGTTAAAGGCCAAAGACCAATTGATGCATACACTAAAACAACAAAAAATGATTCTACTTGCTATACTCATGGTGTTACAACAGTTGCTGGTGAAGTTCAAGATACAGTATTTGTAACTAAAGATAACAAATATGATGTTACATATACTAAATCAACTGGTAAAGCTGTAGCTGCTACTCATAATGCTAGTAATTATGAACCAGCTTGCGAATAATTTGATAAAAATTATGTGATATAAAAAAACTGACTTTTGTCAGTTTTTTTGTTATAATTAATTAGGTGATTGTATGGAACTTGAAAGACTTAGATTACAAGTTAAAGAAGATAACATAAAAAAAATTAAAAATACAACTGTATTGGTTGTAGGACTTGGTGGAGTAGGTAGTTATGCTACTGAATCTTTAACAAGAGCAGGAATAGGTAAATTAATTATAATTGATAATGATAAAATTGATATAACTAACTTAAATAGACAATTAATGACTCTACATTCAAACATAGGTGAGTATAAAACTGATGTATGGGATTCAAGAATAAAAGATATAAATCCAAACTGTGAAGTAATAAAAATAACAGACTTTCTAACTACAGATAATATTGATATTATATCTAAATATAAAATAGATTATATAGTTGATGCATGTGACACTATAATGACAAAAAAAGAATTAATTAGATATGCTGTAAGTAATAATATAAAAATAATATCTTCAATGGGAACAGGTAATAAATTAGAACCATCAAAATTAAAGATAATAGATATTAGAAAAACATCATATGATCCAATAGCTAAAATACTTAGAAAAATGGTTAAAGATGAGAAAATAAAAGCTAAAATTCCAGTTGTTTGTAGTGATGAAGTATCAATTAAGACAAATAGTAAAACTATATCATCTAATTCATTTGTTCCAGCAACCTCAGGACTATTAATAACAAGTTATATAATAAATGATATTATAGATAAGGAGCTTATTTATGAAAAAAAATAGTGTACTTCTAAGTGAAATTAAATCATTCAAAGGGAATGTCTTAGGAATTGGTGATATAGATAAAAAAATAGTTGAAGCATTGAATAAAAATAAAAGTGTTTTAGAATTAAATATTTTAAGTAATAATGAATATAATATAGGGTCACAAAATGAAAAAGGAAAGGTAAAAAAACTTTCTATAAAAAGAATTCGTAAATTAAAACATAAAAGAGTAAATTATTTAGTAGTAGATTATAATAATATTAATGAATATTTAGCCTCTTTTATTAAAGATAGTATATATATTACAAAAGATTATATATATTTCGTAACAAATGATAAAGACATAAAAAAATACTATGATAGATATAATACTAAAATAAAGGAAATAAAATGTAGTGATGAGTCTATATATGTTATAGATGTATCAAAAGCTAAGAATAATATATTTAAAGAATTTATATATAACATTATTGATTCATTTAAAAAACTAATAGATATTATTACTAATTTACTTTTAAGTTAATTGACTAAAAAAAATATATATATTATAATTTATATTGTAAGGATGTGCTTATATGAATAATAAGGGATTTGCAATTTCTGCTATACTTTATAGTATATTAGTATTGTTTTTAGTATTGTTAGCACTATTTTTATTTGGTATGCAAAATAAAAAACGTATATTAGATACCTTAAAGACTGATGCTATGGATTCCATAGATGGTATTGAAAGAAAGAAAACAAAAATAGATGCAAGAGAAGTTGAATACAGTGTAGAAGGATCTAATGTTGAAAATGTAAAAGAAGCATTAGATGATTTATATAATAAGACTCAATAGCATTGAATTTTTATTGATTTTAATATATAATACTTGAGTAGAGGTGAGATTATGAGCATCAAGATAGATAGAATCGGAAGTCTTATGACTAAAGAAATCAGTTATATTTTAGCTAACGAAGTAAAAGATCAAGATTTAAAATTTGTAACTATTACAGAATGTCGTGTTACTAATGATTTAAGTTATGCTAAAGTTTATTATACAATATTAGATGAAAATAAGATTGAAGCATCAAAAAAAGCATTTAAAGATGCTAAAGGATTTATCAGAAGAGAACTTACTAAACGTATGGATATAAGACATACTCCAGAATTAGAGTTTATATATGATGAATCAATTGAATATGGTAAAAAAATAGAAGATATGATTAATGAATTACATAATAAAGACGAGATTTAAAGTATTTATTTAAATGGTAATTAAGAGAATTAGTGGCTGGTGTAAACTAATCAAGTTTAAATAAAGAAGTACACATCTTCGAGTTATGACGTACTACTTGCGTTAAAAGTAAAAAGAAGCATAAACATTATGAAGTAAGGTGGTACCGCGGGAAGACTCGTCCTTATATATAATGTTTTTTTGTGTATAAGGAGGTTTTATGATAAAGAAACTTATATTTGATATTGATAATACTTTAATTAAATGGGATGATAAGTATACAAGTGCTTTAAAAGATACTGTATTAGAGTATAATTTAGATGTCGATTATTTAAAACTAAATGATTTGGTTGAAAAGTATGAAAATTACTATAGTATTTATTCTAAAGAAAATATGTTAGAACTATTTAATAGTGAACTTAATCTAAATTTAGGTATGTCATTTATGGATAGTTGGTTAAATAAACTTGGGTTTATGGCTATAAAGGATGAAAGCATTATAGATACTCTTAAATATTTAAAAGATAAATATGAAATAGTTGTGCTTACAAACTTTTTTAAAGATGTTCAAATTGAAAGACTAAAAAATGCAGGATTATATGAATACATTACTAAAGTTTATGGAGGAGAAAAATATATCAAACCATCAATTGAAAGCTTTAAGATTGCTATAGATGACACTAATATAGATGAAGTTTTAATGATTGGTGATAATATAGATATTGATATTAAAGGTGCTATTAAGGCTGGTATAAAACCAATTTTAATTGATAGATATGATAGATATAAAGATACAAATTATTGTAGAATAAAAGAAATTAAAGATTTAAAGGAGATGTTATAATGGAACTTAATAAATATATAGAACACACTAATTTAAAAGCAAATGCTAAAGAAGAAGATATAATTAAACTATGTAAGGAAGCTATCGAATATGATTTTCAATCAGTTGTAGTTAATCCACATTATGTAGCTTTAGCTAAAGAATGTTTAAAAGATTCAAATGTAGAAGTTACAACAGTTGTAGGTTTTCCATTAGGAGCAAATACAATTGAAGTTAAAGTCTATGAAGCAATAGATGCTATTGAAAAAGGTGCAGATGAAATAGATATGGTAGCAAACATAGGAGCAATTAAAGATGGTGACTATGAATATGTAAAAAAAGAAATCCAAGATGTTTTATATAGCTTAGATGGTAGACCTTTAAAAGTAATAATTGAAACATGCTATTTAACAAATGATGAAATAAAAGAAATGACAAAAATATGTAATGAATGCTTTGTGAACTTTATAAAAACATCAACAGGTTTTGGAAGTAGAGGAGCTAGCTTAGAAGATATAGATATAATAAATTCTGTTAAGTCAGAAATACTTGAAGTTAAAGCAAGTGGTGGTATAAAGGATTATGATACAGCAATAGAATTCATTAATAAAGGAGTATCTAGAATAGGAACATCACATGGTGTTGAAATAATGGGAGGAGAAAAATAATGAAATTGTATGATGAACTTAAATGGAGAGGACTTATTAAAGATGTTAGTTCTCCTGAATTAGAAAAAAAATTAAATGAAGAATCACTAACTTTTTATATTGGAACAGATCCTACTGCTGATTCAATGCATATAGGACACTTTTCTTCATTTTTAATAGCAACTCGACTTGCTCGCGCAGGTCATCATCCAATTCTTTTAGTTGGTGGAGCTACTGGATTAATAGGGGACCCTAAACCATCTAATGAACGTCCAATGATTACTAAAGAACAAGTAGAACATAATGTTGAATCTTTATCTAAACAAGCTAAAGAAAT
>CAZFGE010000056.1:0-6683 GCA_964518415.1 uncultured Muribaculaceae bacterium | reverse complement strand
TATTTATATTTTATTTAATAAATGTTTTAAGTGAACTATCAAGTAGTGTAGAATTATTAAAATACTTTAGTATTTATACACTTGCAGATATTAGAAATGTTATATTAAATAATACAATTAATCCTATAAATATTGTAATTAGTTTTATAATAGGTTCTATATTTATAATACTTTCTTATATGAAATACAATAAAAAAGAACTTGTATAATTGTTAGCTCTAAGCTAACTTTTTTGTTAAATTTTTATTTTATTGTTTACAAATGCATACAAAAATGCTATAGTTTTAATAGAGTAAGAATAGATTATAGAAGAATTGGAGTGATTTGAAATGATTAAGAGATTTAATCGGATATTTGTATTTTTTTTATTTTTATTTCTAACATTACCATCTTTTGTTAAAGCAGATAATATAGATAGCATGACAATAGAAGGTAATGTTTTTTTAAGGGGAAAATATGTTCAACTTGGAATTAATCCAAATGGTACATTAGGCACTTTCCCCATATCACAAGCAACAATTGATTCTTTATCAGGTGAAGATAAAGCAAAGCTAGATGAATTTGCACTAACAAGACTTGATGATGGTTATTCTTTAGGAATGCGATTCAACAGATATGGATGGGATTCAGATAAAGCACCAACATCAGGCGATTTTACAGTTAGTAATACTAAAGCTCAAAATGTAAACGGTAGTAAAGATAGTATTATTTTTTCAATTGAAAGAAAAGGATATCAACCATTTACACTTCGAAGTGATTATTTATCAGATGGCGTTAGTATTAAAAGTGTTGAAGATAAATCTGATTTATCCAATGGTATTTTAAAAGCTATAGTAAAAGGTACTGTAAAAAAAGGATCAGTGGATAATCCATATATTCATTTTGATTTTGAGATCGAATATTATTTTCGTGCTGAATCAACACATTATCATACTATTATAAAAGTAGATAATAAAGCAAATGTAAATGATTTATATTTAATAAAATTATTCAATCCAGATCAGGATAAACTATTTAATCGTACATCAATGACTTATAATAAAGTTATATCTATACCAAAAAAATATGTTGAATCAGATAATGGATATTCAATGGTAGTAGCTCGTGGAGAAACAACTCTTGATGGAATGTTTTATCTATCATTTGATGTGAATTCACTACCTGGAAATAATATTTCTAATTGGTATGTATGCAATAACAATACCGAATATAAAGAAGATGTTGTAGGAGCAAATTTAATACCTAATTTCTTTCCATTAGTTATTAAGAATCATCCAAATAAAGCAACTCCAGAAAGTTTAGCTATCTTCTATCAAGGTGGAGGAGTAAATGGATATAGATTAGGTGATAATACTATATCAATCAGTACTAAGTTAAAAACAGGAGAAGTTCTAGCAAACACTAGTTATAAAACAGAAATAATTACATCACTTGATAATGATGTTATACAAGGACTAGGTTCTTTAATGGATGAGTTAAATACTGAAATTATTGATAGAACTGATACTACAATCAAAATCAAAGCAAAAGATGATTTTAGTTATTCAATTGTAGAATGCGAAATGGATGATGATGGACAACCTTTATATGAGTCATGCACTCTAGGTAGTAATCCACTATATGTAACAGGAAATCATAATGAATTATTATTTGATAATTTAAAACCTCAAACTGGATATAAAGTATTTTATAAGAATTCAGCAGAAACTGAAACAGGTTCAATAAATACTAGAACTAAAAAATCTGCCAAAGCTGCTACTAAATTAAATGCAGTTGTTATTACAGAAAACTCAATAACAGTAAAAGGTGATCATGGTTATGAATATTCAATAGATAATGGAGCACATTGGTCTAAACTTGAAACATTTAGTGGCTTAAAACCAAATACAGAATATAATTTTATAGGTAGATCAGAAGCTACATATGATGATATGCCTGGTCAAGTAAGTGATGTTTTAACTGTTAAAACATTACCTAAAGAATCAAATGCATTAGATAGTCTACCAAGTAACTTTGATATAGATGTTAAGATAGTAGATGCTATTCCTACATTAAAAATAAATAAAGCATTACTATATGAAGCAATAAAAAATGATAGTGATATTAAAAAATTCATACAAGCTGCTGATCCACATCATAAAATGACTGTTGTAATAGATGTTATTAAACTATATCCAACAGATGAAGAAATTGCTGATTTAAATCCTTATTTAAAATCAAGAAAAATTGCTTATGCATTTGATATTGAATTAAAATTATATGAAGATAATAATCATATAAAAGATATTACTGAGCTATCTAATGATATAAGTTTTAATGTTGCTATTCCAAAAGAACTTCAAGATGAGAAAAACTTTAATATAATTAGAAAACATATAATAAGTATACATCAACCAGCACTATATCAAGTATTAGAAGATATTGATTCTTCAAATGAAACAATTACAGTTGAAAATGGACTATTTTCTGAGTTCTATGTTACATATGATGTATTTGATGAAAAGAATCCGAATACTGGTGATAATATAATTGCTTATATAATACTTTTTATAATAAGTTTTGGAACTTTATGCTACAAACTATATTATCAAAACAAATATTATAAAAATAAATAAAAAGAGATTAATATCTCTTTTTTTTAGTAAAATAATGTATATTTTTAACAATTATTTAAGTTTGTTTAAAAAAGTGTTGCTTTATATTTAAAGTTGAGTTATAATACTTTTCGGTTATCTTTGATGAAGACTTATTTTGAATAAGAGGGGGAATAATGTATAGACTTAACTTCTTTTAAAGATACCGACAATTTTATATTGAAGGCTAAGCATTCCACACAGTTTAGTCTTTTTTTATACTCAAATTTGATATTGTTTTAGAATAAATGCTATAATTAAAATAGGTGATGAATGTTATGAAGGATAAAATGAGCTTAATAATATATTTTAGTAGAGCGGATGAGAATTATGGTGTTGGATATATTGATAAAGGAAATACTGAAGTATTAGCTTATTATATAAAAGAATATACAAATGCTGATATATTTAAAGTAGAACCTCTAGTTCCATATTCTAAAGACTATATGACTTGCATTGAAGAAGCAAAGTTTAGAACAAATACTCATAATGCACCAATTAAAGAAAGCATTCCTGATATAACTAGTTATGATGTCATATATATAGGTACTCCTATATATTGGGGTGGAATGCCTGAGGAACTAATTACTGCATTAAAAGAAGTTGACTTTGATAAAAAGATAATAAGACCTTTTGTAACACATGAAGGATCAGGATTGTCTAATATACCAACTCAACTTAAAAGTATATGTAAAGGCGCTACTATAATGGATGCAATTGCAATTACAGGCTCAACTGTAAAAAATTCTAAAGAAAAAATAAAAGAGTGGATTTAAATGAAAAGATTATTTATAGTAATTGCTTTAATATTTATATATACAGGATGTATGAGTAATGAAAAAAAGAATGAATTAAAACCTAAAAATGATTTTATTGATGAAAATAATTATGAGGAGAATAAAACCATGAAATTTATAATTAATAACAAAGAGTATAGTGTCCAGTTAGAAAATAATAAAACAGTAGATGAACTTATTAATCTATTACCACTTAACTTAGATTTTAGCGAACTTAATGGAAATGAAAAATATGTATATTTAAATAATGTACTTCCTACTAATTCATCAAATCCTGGAAGAGTTAATAAAGGTGATATAATGCTTTATGGAAATAATTGTCTTGTTCTTTTTTATGAATCCTTTGATACGACATACAGCTATACAAAAATAGGACATATTTCTAATCTTCCAAGTTTAGGTAATGATAATATTTTTATTAAGATAGAAAAATAATTATGGAAAATATTGATAAATCAATTTATGATGATGCTATTGGTGATGCATTGTTTGAAGTAAAAAAAGAATCATCTTACTCTTGTGGTGATATATTAAGCTATCTATATTGTGGTAAATGTTATTACAAAATATTATACTCAGAATATGAAGGAATAATGTTTAATAATTTAGATGATGAAAAAAACATTACTCTTGAACAATATGAAATACTATTTTATGATATTGTGCCTGAAGTTGATCAAATATATTCATATTTATTTGATGATCAATCTTCATATAGAATAGTAAGATTTTCAGATGGACAAGTAGTACTTGATCATAAAATAATAGAAAAAAATAAAGTTTTAAAACGATTATATAATAAAAAGGACTATACTTAGTCTTTTTTTGTGCTATAATTTAATTAGAATAAGGATAATGTTTAGAGGTGATTATATGTATTTATATGATAAGTTAGAAGATAATATTTTTATTTATGATATGAAGATTGATAAGCTAGGTTTAATAGAATATAAGAAGAAGCATCTTAATGATATCAAATCAATAATACTTCATGTAAAAGATAAAAAAACAGAAGATTTCTTATTTTGGAATGATAGAATATTTTTTGACGAACTAGATAAAAGAGATGAAGATACAAATGAAATAATAAATTATATAGAACTTACAAATAAAAAAGAAGTCATAGATAAATATATAAATGGTTTTTATGATAAGTATAGTCCTATATATATTAAATGTGATGATTTTAGAGAACTAAGTTTAAAATCAGATATTATAAATGATGATTACATACTTCTTTTTGATGGTGGTGTTAGAACAAATACTGAATTTATAAGTAGTGATTCAATTTTACTTTCGGGTAATTTATCTTATCATCAACAATTAATTAAAGGTGACTTAAATAAAATTGAATATATTGATTCATACTTAATTGATGATGAATTTATAAATATAATCAAATGTGATTTAATCAAAGAATTTAATTATAATGATTTAAAAATAGCTAGAGAACTTGGACTTTTAACACTTAATGATATTGATAATAAACTTGATAAAAGTTATGAATTATTAAAATTAGTTAGAAAGTAGGCATTATATGATTTTATATGATAAATATTTAGAAAAATTAAATATATATGAAACAATTGTTGATAAAGAAAAACTTATTAAATATAAGAAAAAACATTTAGAAGATATTAAAACTGTTTTACTTCATGTTGAAGAAGAAGAAGCAAGAAAATTACTTTTTTCAAGTTCTACAATTCGTTATAATGTTCTTGATAGAACAACAAAAAATGGAACTAATTATATTGAAGTTAAAAATGATAAATCTGTTATTGATAGTTATATTAATGGTGAATTTGATAGTACTAAACCAATTTATATAATACGTGATACTTATCTTGATAAAGAGCCAGATTTAAATGATGACTATACATTACTTTTTCCTGGTGGAAGTAAATGTAGAAAAGAATTTAAATCTGATGATTCAATTCTTTTATCAGGCACTTTAGCTGATATTCAACCATTATTATGTGACAATTTATTAGGCCTTGAGTATTTATCTGAAGATACATATGACTTTGAATTTAATGATGTAATAAAATATAAAAAAATAAAATCACTTAAGTATAGTGATATAGAATATGCAATAGAAAATGGAATTGTCAGAAGAAATACAAGTTTTGAAGAAGAACTTGAAAAAAGTGCACTAGTTTTAAAACTAATTAGTAAATAAAATCAAAACCCTTGAAATGTTTCCTGTAAAAATATAAATAATATTTATATAATTTAACTAGAAAGGGATGATTTTATGAATCAAGAAAAAATAGGAAGATTTATATCAGAGTGTCGTAAAGAAAAACATATGACACAACAAGCATTAGCTGAAAAGTTAGGAGTATCAGAAAAATCTATAGGTAATTGGGAGAATGGACGAAATATGCCTGACTTATCACTTTTTAAACCATTATGTGTTGAGCTAGATATTACAATTAATGAGTTTTTAAGTGGAGAAAGAATTAAAGAAAACTACCAAGAAAAATTTGAAGAAAACATTATTAATACAATTGATTATTCTACTAAAAAAATAAACTTAATTAGAAATAATTTAGGAATAGTATTACTTGTTTTAGGTGTTTTTATATCATTTACAGCGTTTTCAATAATACCATCAGATTCATCATGGGGAAGTATATATTCAATAATAGGTGCAATTATATCAACTGTTGGAATTAGTAAATTATTAAAAAAAATTAATAGAGGTAAAAAATTATTAATTGAATTTATTTATTTTATATTATTTGTTGTATTCTTAAATATATTTGACTACATAAGTGTTATAACATATGAGCAAGTTCCAAGATTTTCATTAGTTAAAAAATATGAGGCTAACGTATATGAATGTGAAACTTTATTTTTAAATTATTTTAAAGTAAATGTAAATACAGATAATGAGTATGTAATAGTTGATACAAAAAAAGAATATAATATAAAAACTATACCAAATGTACCATTTAATAGGACTAAATCAGGAATTGACAATATAATTAAATATAAAAATAAATATATTGGAAATAATTCTAATACTGGTAATTTAATAAGTAATCTACCATTATCAGAGTATGGATATGTATTTGAAATTGATTCTAAAAATAATGGTCTGACTATTGATTATCATGTAACTGATTGGTACATAAATGAGGATAAATATTTAGAAAAAGCACTTCTTTATAATACAGTTTCTATATTTAGTTTAATTGATAATGTAGAATACATTAAATATAACTTTAGTGGTAATACCTATATAGCT
>CAZFGE010000055.1:0-6733 GCA_964518415.1 uncultured Muribaculaceae bacterium | reverse complement strand
CCATATAATACAATACGTTCTTTATTACCTTTACCTGTAATGATTATTTTTTTTGCTGAATAATCAATATCAGATAACTTTATACTTACAAGTTCACTAACACGCACTCCTGTTGAATAGATAAGCTCTAGAATAACACTATCCCTCTGTCCTAAAGGAGTTGTTATATCAGGTATATTTAATATATCTTCTATTTCTATATTATTAAGTACTTTAGGTAATTTCTTATCTAGTTTTGGACTTTCTATTAAAGTCATAGGATTAGTCTTAATTATGTCCTCTTTATGTAAATACTTAAAAAAGCTTCTTAGAGTACTTATATTTCTAGTAACTGTTTTCTTCTCATAATCAAATTCATATAAGAAACTTAAATATTGTCTTAATACTTTATAATCTATTTTTTTTATGTTAGTTATATGTTCTATATCCAAATATTTTTTAAATGTTTTCAAGTCTTTACCATAGTTAATTATTGTATATTTAGAATAGTTCTTCTCTATTTTTAAATATTTTAAGAAATTTATAAATAACTCATCAATCATTTTCTCTTCACGTTTCTTTTATACATTATATCTTGATACTCAAATGGAGTAATAAAGCCTGTTCTAACTTTATCATTTAAAGTCATTTTTTGATATGCATCTTTAGGAAAACTATTATCCTCTACCCATTTTTTACATTCAGGATTATCATATGGTTCATTTTGAATTACAAAATACTCTTCATAATAGTCAATGGGTTTATTCTCTTCCTCATTTAACTCTTTTATAACATCATTCATATTATGATATACAAGATTACCATCTTCAAAGGAAAAACTTATTTGACCATGTGTTGTATTTGAATCTGTCATTTCAATTAATTTTTGTTTATTATCAACAATATATCTATTTATATTAAATAAATAATCTTGATATTTTTTCAAATCTTTAAATCTTTCATAATATGTAATTATACTAAGTAAACTTCTTAAATCTTTATAATCAACATACTCTTCTTTTACTTCTGGGTTATTAAAAATGGTTGCGAATATTCTTTGAAAATTTCTTAAAGAATGAGAATTTATATCTGTATAATAATATTCAACAAAGCTTTTAAAATCATCATTATGTAATTTGTTAAAGAAAGTTATAATTAATTTTTTAGCGTCTTCTACCTTAACTTTATTTGAAGGAATCAAATAATCGTTTTCCGTTAAAACAGGAAATGTCTTTATTCTAGATTCTTTATTACGTATAGTTTGATGTACAACAAGTATCTCAGTATCCATACTACTTATTTTACCAACTTTTAAAAGCTTGTTTTTAATTTGATTCATACTATATAAGCTTGTTAAATTGTCTATATTTTGAAGTGTAGTTGCACTCATTTTATTACCATCTATTGTAAGTTCTATAATTTTAGGTTCACTATCAAAAGCTATTAAATAATAATTGTTCATTCTATCACCTCTTTAAATATACCATATAACATACAAAAAAATCAAACATTTTAGTTTGATTTGATCTTCTCTTTTACTTTTTCAAATTTAGGTGAAGGAAATGTAGAATAAAGTTCATATTCCTTATCACTAAATCTACACAACAAACATGTATTTATATTATAAATTTTAAATGCATTTAATATTTTACTATTTTCAGATATTACAATGTATTTCTTTTCATTTAAACTTTTTGTATTCCAAAGAATTTTTACAACAAATGATGCAGGATTATTAATAAGTTCCCATAAGCTATATTTAATATAATTATCTGTTATTTTACTACATCTATTTCTTTTATTAATGAGTGGTTTAACATCATATCCATTTTCAATAAGTTTTAATTTTAGTTCTGTATATGACTCAAAAAATTCTGAATGATCACCGTAATCAAGTAATATTGTTCTTTTATTCATTTTAAAACCCCTTTTTCTAAAACGAGTCATATTATATATCAAAAAAAGAATAACGTCAAATTATTCTTTTTCATATTCACAACTAGAGCATTTTATTTTCTTACCCTTAATAGTTAACATTGAACCACATTCAGGACATTTATCTCCTGTAGGCATATTCCAATATGCAGTTTTGCATTTAGGAAAGTTATTACATCCATAGAATACTTTTCCTCTTTTACTTTTTTTCTCAACAATTTTGCCATCACAATTAGGGCAATCACAAATCTCCTTTACTTTAGATTCATCTGCTCTAACATATTTACAAATAGGAAAATTACTACAAGCAATAAATTCACCGTATCTACCTTTTCTAATAACTAATGGGTGACCACACTCTGGACAATCTTCACCAATTTTCTCTGCTTCTTTCTTTTCCATATTATCAAATGCATCTTTAACCATAGGTTCAAAGTCTTTATAGAAATTAGCAAGTGTCTCATACCATACTAACTCTCCATCAGCTATTTTATCTAAGTCAGTTTCCATAGAAGCTGTATATTTAACATTTATTAAATTAGAGAAGAATTCTTGAAGTTTATCTGTAACTTCTATTCCGATACTTGTTGGATGGAATTTTTTATCTTCTATTGTTACATATCCTCTATCTTTGATATTACTCATGATAGTTGCATACGTACTAGGACGACCTATACCTAACTTTTCCATCTCTTCTACTAGTTTTGCTTCTGTATAACGAGCTGGAGGTTGTGTGAAGTGTTGCTCTTTTTCAATAGAGTTAGATAGTATTACTTTTGATTTATAAGATTCAAAATTAGGTAACACTTTATCTTTAGATGATTCATAGTCACCATATACTTTTAAATATCCATCAAATGTAATAATTTGTCCAGTTGCTTTAAATTTATAATCATTGTTATTAAAGATAACTGATGTATTATCTGTTGTAGCGCTAGCCATTAGACTTGCTAAAGCTCTTTTATATATAAGTGAATATAATTTAAATTCATCATTTGTTAAATATTGTTTTATACTAATTGGATCTCTTTTAATACTAGTTGGTCTAATTGCTTCATGTGCATCTTGAACGTTTTCAGTTTTCTTAGATACTTTAACACTTCCTACATAGTCTTTACCATATTTTCCTTCTATATATTTTAAAGTATCACTTATAAAATCATTAGAAAGTCTAATTGAGTCTGTACGCATATAAGAAATAAGTCCGACAGTCTCATCTTCTAGTTCAATTCCTTCATATAACTTTTGTGCAATTTGCATAGTCTTCTTAGCTGAAAAGTTTAAAATATTAGACGCTGCTTGTTGAAGAGTGGAAGTTGTAAAAGGAGCTTTTGATTGTTTCTTCTTAGACTTTTTATCTACACTTTCAATTTCAAATGAATTACTAAGTTTATCTAAAATACTATTAGCTTCAAATTCTGTTTTAATTTCAAGTTTTTTATTCTTATATCCAAATAAATCAGCTTCAAAGTCATTAAATAGTGCTTTTATTGTCCAATATTCTTCTGGGTTAAATGCTTCTATTTCACGTTCTTTATCTACTATAAGTTTTAAAGCTACTGATTGTACACGTCCTGCAGAAGAACCACTTGTTTTATTTTGAATAAGTTTAGATAGTCTAAAACCTATAATTCTATCTAAGATTCTTCTAGTTTCTTGTGAGTTTACTAAGTCTTGATCAATTTTTCTTGCATGATTAAATGAATCTAGTATTGCATTCTTAGTTATTTCATTAAATACAATTCTCTCATAGTGATCATCATCAAGTCCTAAGACATCATATAAATGCCATGATATTGCTTCTCCCTCACGGTCAGGGTCGGTAGCAAGATATACAAAATCAGTCTTCTTTACATCTTTTTTAAGTTCATCTATTACTTTCTTTTTACCTTTTATTGTTACATAATCAGGTAAAAAGTTATTATCTACATCTACACCAAAACCATATTTTCCTCTTGTAGATAAATCCCTTATATGACCTTTAGATGATACTACTAAATAGTCTTCTCCTAAGTATTTACCTATTGATTTAGTTTTAGCTGGTGATTCCACTATTACAAGTTTTTTCATAAAATCACTTCCTCATTTATTACTTATACACTATATATTTTTTCTTGTCAATTTATTTTTTTTAAAATAGTGTCAACTAAAAGTTCTACCACACCTACTTCCCCAGGTGTCTATCACCTTATTATTTTTGATTATTCTTAAGATTTCGCAATTATTAGAGCAACCGTTACATTCGAATCCTTTTGTCTCAAATTTTAAGTCTTTTATATCTAGATTATATACTTTATCAGTCTCATATTTTTTAGATATTATAGCAATTCCTAAAGCTCCCATTAAATGACTAAATTGATCAACTATTACATTTGTATTTAAGATTTCATTAAAGTATTTTATAACGCCTTTATTTTTGCTTACTCCTCCTTGAAAGACAATAGGTTCTTTTATACTTTTTCCTTTAGCGACGTTATTTAAATAGTTTAATACTATACTTTTAGAAAGACCTGCTACTATATCTTCTTTATTATATCCAGCTTGGGCTTTATGTATTAAATCTGACTCAGCAAATACAGTACAACGGGCTGCAATTTTAACTGGATTATTAGATTTAAGTGCGATAGAGCCAAATTCTTCTATTGGTATTTTTAATCTTTCTGCTTGACTAGATAGAAAAGCTCCAGTTCCAGCAGCACAAAGTGTATTCATTGCATAGTCAGTTATAATTCCGTTATCTATAATTATTATTTTTGAGTCTTGTCCTCCTATTTCTAAAATTGTTTTAACATCAGGATATAAAGATAATGTACCTATTGCATGAGCTGTTATTTCGTTTTTAACAACATTTGCATCCAACATCTCACCAATTAGTTTTCTTGCAGATCCTGTTGTTCCAATTCCCTTTATTATATATCCATCTGGTAATTTATTTTTTAATCTTTTCACTAACTCTTTTACAGCACTTATAGGAGATGCATTAGTCCATATATATTCACTTGCTATTATATCATTATCAGAGTCTATTATAACTCCTTTAGTAGAAATTGATCCTATATCAATTCCGAGATAACATTTCATTTTCTCTCCTCATTTCTATCATATCTATAAAAGCATCAAGTCTTGTTTTTATACCTGTTTCATCTGTATTTGAATCAAATGAAAAGAATATTACGGGTATATTATATTCATGAGCAATTTTATTTATAATTGGCATTGCTCCAATTTCTGGTGTACAGAAGGATGACTTTATATGTATAATGCCATCATAATTATTTAGACATAAATATTCTGTTCTTGCAATATTATCAAGTGCATCCGCTCCCATTCTATATTTAATTCTTGTATGTTTTAACATTTTCTTTACCATTTTAGCTTTTTTAAATAACAAGTATTCCGCATTTGTAAATCTTCTGATCTCTATGTTATAAGAAGCAAGTAGTTCTTCTAAATAGTAATTAGAAAATGGTTCCATTACTGTATATAGCTCACCTATTATACCTACTTTATAATGCTTATCAGGTTTATTTACTTTTATATTTTTAAGTTTTTTAAATCCTTTTTTATATTTAATATATAAATCTATTAAATTTTTAGAGTTAAAAAAAC
Organism: uncultured Muribaculaceae bacterium; assembly: GCA_964518415.1. Classification (GTDB taxonomy): domain Bacteria; phylum Bacillota_I; class Bacilli_A; order RF39; family UBA660; genus CAJOJO01. The sequence continues at coordinate 1,210 of CAZFGE010000055.1, read as the reverse complement.
TATTAAGTATTTCTTTTTTTATTTTTTTAAACTCTCCTTTATTTACTTCAAAACCTATATTAGATCTTATATACTCATCTAACTTATCCATATACTTAATCATATATCTTGTAATTATTCCATACTTAATAATTTTTAATTTTTTAGGATGTTTATCTATTTTTAAGTATTCTTCTTTTAATCTTTTAAAGTTTAATTTACCTTCTATTATAAAATTAACCATAGTAAATTTATAACCTAAATCTCTTAAGATTTTCTCTTGTAGTTCAGAGTAATAACCATATCTACATCCACCGCCTAGTTGTATTAAAATATTTGCACCTTTCTCTAATGCTTCAATAAACGTACCTAATGTATATTTAAATGGCATACATACAAAAGAAGGTGAATATTTATTTCCTACCTCTATTGTTTTATTGGTTATTTTATTAGGTTTTATGATTTCTACATCAGATACATTTTTAAAAAAATAAAGAGCTGGCACATCATAGTCTCCCATAAGTGGGATAGCTATTTTTCGCATGTTTTATTCCTCTCTTTTATTATATCAATGAAGCTCTCTATTCTAGTTTCAATACCAGCTAAACTGTCTAAATCATCTATTATAATATTTATAGAAGGCACCTTTATTTTTCTTAAGACCAGCTCATTTACTAAAGAATCAGGACCACACGGAAAAGTTGATAAAAAAATAATTCCATCTATTTTATCTTTTACTAGTTCAATTGAGCCAATGTTTTCTTTATTAAATTTAAAGTATAAATTCTTAGATAGTTTTTTAGATAGTTTATTTGTTTTATTTGAGTTAAATAAATCACTATAGATAACTGTTATATCATTATCTTCTAAGACTTTTATAATAGGTCTTCCTATATATTCATCATAAGTATTATACGGATGTGATACAACTAGTATTTTTAAATTAGAACTACTAAGTTTATAGTTGTTTTCTCTTATTAATCTATCTTTTAAATTCATGTCTTCTATTTTAGCTTTATTATAAGCATTAATAATATCTGTATAGTTAAACTTTAAATCAACTCCCATTTTTATAAACCCTTTTATCTCATCTTCATGCTTTTGATAGTCAATATTATAGTTTAAGATATTTATATCAAACATATTATTAATTATGTCATAAATAGCCAAGAAATTAGTGCATGTTTGATCATTTATACCATAGTTATCTATTCTAGGTATTACTATATAG
>CAZFGE010000054.1:0-6825 GCA_964518415.1 uncultured Muribaculaceae bacterium | reverse complement strand
GCTAATGATATATTAAATGGTAAAGAACATGCATTAGAAAACTATCTTGATTTCTTATCAAGTGGTGGTTCTGATTACCCTTTAAATATACTTAAGAAAACAGGTATTGATATGACAAAACCTGATACTGTTAATGATGCTTTAAAAGTATTTAAAGAAAAAGTAGAAGAGTTAAAAAGTTTAATTTAAGCATCATGAAAGGAGTAACATTATGAATAAAAAAGACTATTATGAGGTCTTGGGTGTAGGAAAGAATGCAACTGATGCCGAGATAAAATCAGCATTCCGTAAGCTTGCTAAGAAGTATCACCCTGATGTATCTAAAGAACCTAATGCAGCAGAAAAATTTAAAGAAGCTCAAGAAGCTTATGCTGTACTATCAGATTCAAATAAAAGACAACAATATGATCAATTTGGTCATGCAGCTTTTGAAAATAATGGATTTGGTGGAGCAGGAGCACAAGGATTCGATTTTGGTGATTTTGATTTTTCAGATATATTTGGTGATTTATTTGGACAAGGCTTTGGCTTTGGAGGAAGAAGTCAAGGGAAAAATAGACCAAGACGTGGTAATGATACATTAATGCGTATGAATCTAACTTTCGAAGAAGCTGTATTTGGATGTTCTAAATCAATTAATATAGATGTTTCAGAAGAATGTAGTGATTGTCATGGTAAAGGTGGTAAGGGTGAAAAAAGATGCCCTGATTGTAATGGTACTGGTCAAGTATCTAGACAACAAAGTACAATCTTTGGTACATTTATGACTAAAACTACATGTTCTAGATGTGGTGGTAAAGGTATAACATTTGAATCAACTTGCTCAAAATGTAGAGGAACAGGTAGAGTTATTAATAATAAAACGTTAGACGTTAAAATACCTGCAGGTGTTGATACAGGTTTAAGACTACGCCTAGCTGGAAAAGGTGAAGCTGGTGTTAATGGTGGTGCTAATGGTGATGTTTACATTGAATTTAATGTTAAAGAACATTCTATATTTAAAAGAGATGAAGAAGATATCTACTTGGTTGTTCCAATTACAATTACACAAGCAGTACTAGGAGATAAAATAGATATTCCAACTCTATATGGACCAGTTACTTTAACTATACCTGCTGGATCTAAAACTAATGATAAACAAAGACTTAGAGGTAAAGGAGTTAAAAGACCTAATTCATCTCATACAGGAGATATGTATGTAATATTAGAAGTTGAAATTCCTAAGAAATTATCTCGTGAGCAAAAGAAATTATTTGAAGAGTTAAATAAAACAAATATTAAATCAAGTGAATATGATAAACTTAAAAAATACCTATAATGGTATTTTTTTTGACATTTCTTTATTAAATGATATAATAGCACACATGGAGTGATAAATATGTATGTATATAGAGCACTTAATAACTTAGATATTATTGTTGATCCATATGAAAATGGGTTATATGCAAAAAATGTTTTATATAATATCGTTAAAGATAGATTTGATTTAGTATATTCTCTTATACAACCTATGTATAGTGAAGCCAAAAAGATTAAAAGTAAAGATATATTAAATTCATATAATAATGAGGAACTTAAAATATTTATTAGTAAAGATGATTTGTATTGTTTGAATGAATATCAAAAAAGAAATAACTTTGATATGAGCAATATGTGTGATATTGAAAAATTACAAACTATTTTTAGTGTATTAGCAACTGTTAACTCTCACATATTAAATGGAAGTGAATACTTTAATACACCATGGATATCTTTTACAAAGGATTTTGATAAATTATTTAATTATTATTTAAGTCAAGAAATCCATGAAGTAGCTGTGATTGATAGTAATATAAATGAACTATTTGACAATAATTTACTTGCTCTTGATTTATCAAGTCAAGATAAAATTGAAGGTATAAAAAAATATTTAGTTAAAAATGATAAGTATAGTAAATATGCTTTTACCGATTTATATTCTAGAGTATTTAATTATAGTAAAAGTGCAAAAGAAATCATATATTATAATCATATACCAAAAGAAAGAATTGTATCAATTTTAAAACCTCTTCAAATAGATTTAATGTATAATGATGCATTTGATGAAGATTATTTTAAATTAAATATAAACAGACAAAAATTATTTTATAAAGAAGCCTTATTTAGAGAATCTAGTAGAGCTATATACAATCTAGAAAGTGATAAAATATCAAAAATTTTTAATATAATATATAAAGAATGTATTTCTTTAGATAATATTAAAGATTATAGTAAAAATGAACTTATTGAAATTAAAAAAATAATTTTAAAAACAATAAATGAACTTGATATTTATAAATCATATAAAAAACCAATTAAAACTAAAATTAAAGTCCCAGAAGAGTAGATAAATTACTCTTTTTTTGGTATAATTTATTAGGTGATTTTATGGATGTATTAATAAGTATTAAGCCAGAACATACAAAAAATATAGAAGAACAATTAAAGAATTATGAATTTAGAAGTTATTTAATAAAAGATATTAAAACAATGTATGTATATGAATCAAATACATCATGTCTAAAATATATAATGGTTATAGATAATGTTGTTCATTATCCGGATAAAATTGATGAAAATGGTGTTGGAAATAGTGAATTTAATAATCATATGAAATATGAATATGCATATCATATTGCACACTTATATAAGCTTAATAAACCAATCACTTTAACCGAATTAAAAAGTAGATTTAAGTTTTATGCACCACAAAAATATACATTAGCAAAATCTCATCCTGAATTAATAGAACACATCAATAAATTAGACAAAACAATGATTTTTTAGGAGGGTTTATGAGTAGAGAAGAAATAATAAAATTTTTAATAAGAGAGTGTTATATAAAAGAATTATGTAAAAGCCAAGAAAAACAAAAAATAAAACAATACAAAAAATGCCTTTAATAGGCATTTTTTTCTTGACTGGGTGGGGGTAAGATATATAATATTTTTAGAACAATTGAATAAAGAATCTCCTTTTACTCATAATAAAGTGAAAGGAGATTTTTATATGGCTAAAGTTGAAATATCTAACGTAAATACATCTAATTTGAAAGTGTTAACTCATGAAGAAATGATTAACTTATTTAAAAAATACCAAAGTGGTGATATAAGCGCTAAAGAAGAACTTATAAATGGTAATTTAAAATTAGTTTTATCTATTTTAAAGAAATATAATAATAGAGATAATATGGATGATTTATTTCAGGTAGGTTGTATTGGTTTAATTAAAGCAATAGATAATTTTGATTTATCTCATGAAGTAAAATTTTCTACATATGCAGTACCTATGATACTAGGTGAAATTAGAAGATACTTAAGAGATAGTTCTTCACTTAGAATATCTAGAAGTATAAAAGATACAGCTTATAAAGTATTAAAGGCAAGAGAAGAGTTAACAACACTCATGGGTAGAGAACCTAAACCTAGTGAAATTGCTAAAAAGCTTAATCTTCCAGAAAAAGACATAATAGAAGCTATTGATTCAATGAAAGATACAATAAGTATGTTTGAACCTATCTATAACGACGGAGGAGATACAATATATTTATCTGATCAATTAGAAGATGCTAAAGATTATTATGATAATGATACTAAAATAGCTTTAAAAGAAGCATTAAAAAGACTAAAATCAAAAGAACAATATATATTATTAGAACGTTATATTACAGGTAAAACTCAGTTAGAACTCGCAAGTGAAATAGGAATAAGTCAGGCTCAAATATCAAGACTAGAAAAAAATAGTATTGAAAAGATTAAAAAAATGATATTATGAATACTATTTAATAGGTGATATTATGCGTTTAAGTACACTTCAAGATAAAGACATCATAAATCTCTCAGATGGCAAAAAAATAGGTAAAATAATTGATGTAATTATATCTGATAATGGAAACATAATATCTTTTATAATCCAAAGAACTAAATTTAATATTATACCTAGTTCAAATGAAGTAGAGGTAAGATTTAATCAAATAAAAACTATTGGTTCAGACGTTATATTAGTAGATATGAAGAATTTAAAATAAATTTTGTTTTAAATTCTTTTTTTGTTATAATATTCTTGGTGATAATATGAATAAAATAAATACTATTATATATTCAATTTTATTTATACTTGTTGTATTTTTATGTTTAAATGCCTTTGTAGTGAGAGAATATACAAAAGAGTACAAATACTATAACGAAACTATAATTGTTAAAATATGGGCTTTATTTGAGCCAAAAAAGGCATTTGATGACATAAATCAAATATATTTAGATAATAATGACTTAACAATAAATGAAAAAGAAGAATATTTAAACAATTTGGTAAAAAAATATCTAGATAAAAACCATTATAATAAATATATAATTAATATGGATAATACTATTATTTTAAGTGATAATGAGTTTAATATAGGACTACCAGATCCCATAGATGACTTAAAAGTAACAAAAGTAATTAAAGCAAAAAACAAATGTATATCAAGCTATATAAAAGGTAAAGGCGTTGTAACTGTAGTAAGTGATAAAGAATGTGAGAAAATTGCTCATTCCCTTCTAAATAATGATATAAAAGAAGAAATAAATTACATAAATAATCTTAAAGGCGTAGATGCCATATTTAATATAGATGGTAAATTTATTAGATCAAATAATTTTAATAAATATGAGTAATTTTCACATATTATTCACAAATTAAAGATATTATAGAATGTATTAAAGGAAGTGATTAAATGAAAATTTTAGTTGTCGATGATGAAGAATTAATTAGAGAAGTAATTGTTGAATATTTAAAAAATGAAGGATATGAATATATAGAAGCAAAAGATGGATATGATGCAATAGACATGGTTAAATTTCATAATGATATAGATTTAATTATTATGGATATAATGATGCCTAATTTAGACGGTTTCTCAGCATGTAAAGAAATAAAAAAAATAAAAGATATTCCAACAATTGTTTTGTCAGCTCGTTCAGAGGAATTTGATAAACTTACAGGTTTTGACTTAGGAATTGATGATTATATAACAAAGCCTTTTTCTCCAAAAGAATTAATAGCTAGAATAAAAGCTATAATGAAAAGAAAAAATGGTGAAAAAGAATTATTTATATATGAAGATTTAACAATCGATTATAAAGCTCACTCTGTTAAAATAGAAGATAATGAATTAAAACTAACTCCAAAAGAATATGATTTACTTGTTTATTTTGTTCAAAATAAAAACATTGCTTTATCTAGAGAACAATTGTTAAGTAATATATGGGGATATGATTTTTTTGGAGATGATAGAACTATAGATACACATATAAAAATGCTTAGAAATAATCTTGGAAAATACCGTAATTTAATTAAAACAGTAAGATCATTGGGATATAAATTTGAAATCTAAAAAAGAAACAAGTTTAAGAAAAAAACTACTTAAATTTCTAATAGTTTTTTCACTTGCTATATTAGGATTTTTATGGTTTTTCCAAGTAATATTTCTAAACACTTATTATGAATGGACAAAAACAAAAGAAATTGAAAAAATTGCTAATAAAATTGCTAAATCATATAATCAAAATAAACTAGATGAAGTACTTGATACATTATCATATAATGAAGGAGTATGTATTGAAATAATAGATAAAAACAATAATATCTATACAACAAACTCTTTCAATAGAGGATGCTTTAAAGCTCTACCTAATGATAATAGTTATATCAATTATAGAACTGAATTAATTAATAATAATTTAAATAAAAAAATATATACGTTAAATAATAATCATGGAAGTAAAATGATAATTTATGTTTTAAAACTTAATGATGATAATTATTTAATTGTTAATGCATCTCTTTTACCGCTAAATTCAACTATAAATATATTGTCAAGACAACTCGTGTATGTAACAATAATAACATTTATACTTTCATTTATACTTGCATATTTTATAGCAAAAAAAATATCAACACCAATAGTTAAATTAAATAAGCAGGCTAAAGATATGGCAAAAGGAAACCATGATGTCGTATTCGATGCTAAAACCGATTTAATAGAGATAAATTCATTATCTGATACACTTAATCAATCAAACACAGAACTTGCTAAAACTGACCTTTTAAGACGTGAATTGTTAGCAAATGTATCACATGATTTAAAAACACCTTTAACAATGATTAAAGCATATGCAGAGATGGTACGCGATTTAACTTATAATAATAAAGAGAAAAGAGACGATAATCTAAATACTATTATAGATGAGACAAATAGATTAAATTTACTTGTCAACGATATATTAGAATTATCAAAAATACAATCAAAAGTAGAAAATTTAAATCTAGAAAAATTCGATATTAATGAGTTGATTAAAACTGTTATTGATAGATTTAGATATTTAGAAGAAACTAAAAAATATATATTTAAATATAAAGAGTTAAAAGAAGCATATGTATTTGCTGATAAAAGAAAAATAGAACAAGTTATATATAATTTAATTGGTAATGCTATTAATTATATAGGAAATGATAAAACAATTATAGTTAATTTATCAAAAAAAGATAATAAATATCTAATTGAAGTAATTGATCATGGAAAAGGCATAGATAAAAATGAAATAAATAATATATGGAATAAATATTATAGAATTGATAAGCAACATAAAAGAGCTGATATTGGAACAGGTCTTGGACTTTCAATTGTTAAAAATATCTTTGAACTTCATAACATTGAATATGGTGTTCATTCAAAAAAAGATAAAGGAACTACATTTTATTTTATAATTAATAAATTTGATAGTATCAAATAAATATGCTATAATATTTCTCAATTAAGGGGGA
>CAZFGE010000053.1:0-7234 GCA_964518415.1 uncultured Muribaculaceae bacterium | reverse complement strand
GACTTTATTGCTGATATAGAAAGCGATATGGCAGCTGAACAAAGAGCTAGAGCTATATATGAACACTTAATTGATTTAACCGATGATGTTGATTTGATTAAGCCATTATCTTTTTTAAGACAAAGAGAGGTAGTTCATTATCAAAGATTTAAGGAACTTAGAAATTATTATTTAGATAAAAAGATACAAAAAAACCCTTAAAATGGGTTTTTCTTTAAAAATATTTCATCTAGTTTTGTTTCAAATATATTTGCAATTTTAATAGCCATCTCATAAGATAGGTTTCTTTTTTTATTTTCTAGTAAACTATAATGTGATGATGAAATATTTAACATGTTTGCCATATCATAGATAGTATAATTGTGTCTATTTCTTAATTCTTTTAATTCTTTTGTTTCGTACATAATACTTCCTCCATAATTCCGCATAAAAACTTATTCAAATGAATAAGTTTTATTTTCTACTGTCAGCCTTTTTTCTTTCACCAGTATTTAATATTTTTTTGCGTAGTCTAAGATGATTTGGTGTTACTTCAACATATTCATCACTATTTATATAATCTAGACAATACTCAAGAGATAATAATCTTGGTCTTTTAAGAACTACTGTATGGTCTTTACCGGCACTTCTTGTATTTGTTAAGTTTTTACCTTTAACAACGTTAACTGCTAAATCGTTTTCATGAGTGTGTTCACCAACGATCATACCTTCATAGATATCTTCACCTGGTTCAACAAACATGATACCTCTATCTTCAAGTCCACCTAAAGCATATGCAGTTGATTTACCATTTTCCATAGAAACTAGTACACCAAGTTTTCTCTCACCTACAGTTCCTCCTGCAAGTGGTGCATATTCTTTAAATGAATGATTTATAATACCATAACCTTTTGTCATAGTCATGAATTCTGTTGAGAATCCAATTAAACCACGAGAAGGGATTGTATATAAAAGTCTTGTTTGATTTTCAGCAGTTGTCATGTTTTCCATTTTACCTTCACGGTTACCTAATGCTTCAATTACGTTACCAACATATTCATCTGGTACGTCTATTTGAACATCTTCGTATGGTTCACATTTAACGCCATCAATTTCTTTAATAATTACTTCTGGTTTTGATACTTGAAGTTCGAATCCTTCACGACGCATATTTTCAATTAATATTGATAAGTGTAACTCACCACGACCTGATACTATAAATGATTCAGAGTCATTTGGAGCTATTTTTAAAGATACGTCTCTTTCAGTTTCTTTAAGAAGTCTCTCTTCAATTTTACGAGCAGTAACTATCTTACCATCTCTTCCTACAAATGGTGATGTGTTAACACCAAATGTCATTTGAAGTGTTGGCTCATCAATTCTAAGTTTTGGAAGTGGATCTTCTTTACCTACTTCACATACAGTTTCACCTACTGAAATATCAGGTAACCCAGAAATTGCAATTATATCTCCAGCTTCTGCTTCATTTATTTCAACTCTTTTAAGTCCAATATAACCAAACATTTTAGCGATTCTAAATTGTTTAATTGAACCGTCTAATCTTACACATGAAACCATTTCATTTGTTTTGATTTTACCACGTCTTACAACACCTACACCAATTCTACCTACGAAATCATTGTAATCTAGTAAAGCTGGTTGGAATTGAAGTGTACCTTCAGTGTCAGTATGAGCCTCAGGTATATATTTAATAATACTATCAAGTACAGGGTTCATTCCTTCAGTTTGAGTAGATGGATCTGCCTCATAACTTGATGTACCATTAATAGCTGATGTATATATAACAGGGAATTCTAATTGATCCTCATCAGCACCTAACTCTATAAATAAATCTAATACTTCATCTATTACTTCACTTGGTCTTGCTGTTGGTTTATCTATTTTATTTACTACAACTATTGGAGTTACTCCAGCTTCTAATGCTTTTTTAAGAACGAATCTTGTTTGAGGCATTGTACCTTCATAAGCATCTACTACAAGTAATACTCCATCAACCATGTTCATGATTCTTTCAACTTCTCCACCAAAATCAGCATGTCCTGGAGTATCTAGAATATTTATTCTATATCCATTATAATCAATTGCTGTTGGTTTAGCTAATATTGTGATACCTCTTTCTCTTTCGATATCATTTGAATCCATTGCTCTAACTTCAACTTCTTCATTAGCTCTAAAAGTTCCTGAATATTTAAGTAATTGGTCAACTAATGTAGTTTTACCATGGTCAACATGGGCAATAATTGCTATATTTCTCTTTTTCATTGAGTTCACTTCCTTTTTAACCTTTGGTATTATAACACATATATAAACTTAAAGTAAAGAAAAAAACGACAAAAAATGTCGTTTTTTTTACCCCTCTTTTTATATTATTTTACTACTAAATGCACAGGAACATTAGACCAATCAATTTTTGAATCTTGAGAATTAAAAATTGCATCTAATTTTTCTTTAACTTCTTCTGATTTAAATGGCTTAACAAATAATCTTAAACATCTACTATTATTTAATAAATATCTATAATTTTTAAGTTTAAACATATAAATTCCCCCCTGAATGCCCTATATAATATCACTATTTAACTATTTGTCAAATTTTCGTTTTTTCTTTAAAAATAAGCATTTTTAATATATAATTAAATAGAGGTAATGATATGAAGAAGATATGTTTTATAATTATTTGTTTTTTCACACTTACGTTTAATATAAAGGCAAATGAAAGATATATAGTCACACTTAATAAATGTGTTGATGGAGATACTGCATGGTTTAATTTAGAAAATAATGTTATTAAAACACGCTTTTTAGCTATTGATACACCTGAATCTACAAAAGAAATTGAACCATATGGTAAAGAAGCAAGTAGTTATACATGTGAAAAACTAAAGAATGCTCAAAAAATAGAAATTGAATATGATGATGAATCTGATAAAACTGATAAATATAATAGACATTTAGTATGGGTATTTGTTAATGACGAATTACTTCAATTAGATTTATTAAAAGAAGGATTAGCTGAAGTTAAATATATATATGGTGATTATTCATATTTAAATGATCTTAAAAGTGCTGAAGAGTATGCAAAGATAAATAAACTTAATATGTGGAAAAGTGAAATGCAATCAGATAATTTACTTTACAATGTTATATTTTTTATACTAATTGTAGGTATTATAATTATCTTTAAGCCAAATAAAAGGACAACTAAAAAAATAATTAATATATACAAAAAAAGAATGAAATAAATCATTCTTTTTATTTAAACCATTTTTTTGATAATTTTTTTATTTCTTTTCTATCAAATACTACATTTGTAGTCATTATAAATGTAAGTACTATTACTATTAATATACCATATACTATATATCCTAATGTTCTATCCTTTAATATATATAGTATTGATGCAGCAGCAAATAAAGTATTTATAAATAAAATAATTGCTACTGTTTTTCCTTGTGATATATTTCTATTTAACAATTGATGGTGAATATGTAATCTATCACCTTTAGCTGGATTTTCACCTTTAAGAAGTCTTCTTAAAATAGCAAATAAAGTATCTAAAATTGGAATTGCTAATATAAGAAGAGGAATAATTAATGATGTCATTGTTACATTTTTAAATCCAAATAAAGCAATAACTGATATCATAAATCCCATAAACATAGATCCTGAATCACCTGCAAATATAGTTGCTGGATGAACATTATACATTAAAAATCCTAAAGTCGCTCCAAGCATTGTAAATGCCATTACAAAATCTAGTCCTGTTTTTCCTTGAATAGTTGCAATAATACCAGTAGTTAGATAGTATATTGAACTTATTCCACCAGATAGACCATCTAATCCATCAATTAAGTTAATACAATTTACACATCCAAGTATAAAGAATATTGTAAGAGGATATGAGAAAAAACTAAAGTTTATATAAAGCCCAAATGCTGTTACGTCTTGTATTAAGATTTGTCCATAAAATACAATTACACATGCTGCTATTAACTGACCTATAAACTTTGCAAATGCTCCAAGTTCTGTTATATCATCTATTACACCAGTTAGTATTATTATAAAACTACCAATTAGTATAGCATTCATTGAACTACTTGGTGTTCCAAAGAACATATAGCCTAGTAAGAAACCTAGAAATATTGCAAGGCCTCCTAATTTTGGAGTTGGTTCTTTATGCATATGTCTTCCTCTAGGTACATCTATAGCATTAACTCTTTTAGCAAGCTTTTTTACGAATGGAATTATCGTCACCACTAAAATAAATGGTAATAATATCATTATTAAAATTTTTGAAAAAGTATCATAATCAAAAGTCATAATATCACCTAAAACAATTATAACATTAAGTAAATTCAATGTCTATTAAAAAAACTATTCAATTGAATAGTTTATCTAGACTTACCTCTTTCAATTATATCTTCAGGTGTTGATCCTGTTAAGTCAATTACATCTTGTCTATATTGTTCTTGTTCTTGTTCAAATCTCATATTATCATATTCAATATAATGATCAAGTGCTATTTTACCTGCCATTGTTCCAACTACTACTAATGTTGCACCTAATGCTATTTTTTTTACAGTTGTTTTATAAATAGCAAGATTTGAAATACCTGATTTCTTTTCATGAGTTGGTCTATATTGTTCTTCTTTTTCTCTTAAATAATCACTTCTCATACCCATATTATCACCTATTTTGATTGTAGCATTTGTATTTTTTTTAGTCAATATGACTTTACTTTTGTTTACACGTTATCAATCAAATTTATATTATCAAGCATTATACCTGTGCCTAGTGCAACACATTCAAGTGGTGCATCAGCTACTCTAACTGGTATCTTTAATTCTTTATGAATAAGTTTATCAAAACCTTTTATAAGTGCTCCACCTCCAGTTAGAGTAACTCCATTTTCAACAATATCAGCAGCAAGTTCTGGTGGTGTTTTTTCTAAAACTGATTTAGCAGTATGAATAATTATATCTGAACTATCTTTTAAGGCTTCTGCTATTTCATTAGATGATAGTACTATAGAATTAGGTAGACCTGTATTTAAATCTCTTCCTTTAACTAGCATAGTATCTTCATCTTTTTTCATTGGATATACTGTTCCAATAGATAGTTTTATATTCTCCGCTGTTGCATCACCTATTAAAAGCTTATATTTATCTTTTACGTATTTCATTATATCAGCATCAAAAGTATTACCTGCGACTTTTATAGATTCACTTGTTACTATTCCACCAAGTGATAGTACTGCTATATCGGTAGTTCCTCCTCCTATATCAATTATCATATTACCATTTGCTTCAGATATATCAATTCCAGCACCTATTGCAGCAACTTTTGGTTCTTCTTCTATAAATACTTTTCTTGCACCTGTTTGAATAGCTGCATCTTTAATTGCTTGTTTTTCAACACCTGTTATATTAGATGGACAGCATATTAATATTCTAGGCTTTCTAAAAAAAGATTTACCCCCTGCTTTTTTAATAAAGTGATCTAACATTATACCAGTTGTATCAAAGTCAGCTATTACACCATCTTTTAAAGGTTTTATAGCAACTACTTTACCTGGAGTTCTACCAAGCATACCTCTTGCATCAGTTCCAACGGCTAGTGGTTTTTTTGTGTTTGAATCAATTGCTACAACACTTGGTTCATTAAGAACAACTCCTTCTCCTTTTAAATATATTAGTACATTTGCAGTTCCTAAGTCTATTCCAATATCATGTGAAAACATATATCCTCCTTATCTATTAAAAAAGAGGTTTTACCCCTTTATTTCATTTACAAATTTGTCATAATACTCTTCTGGATTGACGTTTACTCCATCAATCATAAGTTCAAAGTGTAGATGATTATTTAAATCTTTATTTAAGTTATTAGTTCCTGCTTTAGCTATTTTATCTCCTGCAGCAACTTGATCATTTACTTTTACGTTAACATCTTTTAAACTTTGATAAACGCTTATTATATTTGGCTCATGTTCTATTACAACTGTTGTACCTAAAACATCATCTTCTTTAACATCTGTTACTTTACCATCTAATATTGATAAAACATCAAAGTCTTCTTTTCCACCATAACACACTCCACTATTTTGTAGATATGTTTTATTATATAAAGTAATAGAGTTTTCTTGACTTTCTTCTGTTCCTTTATAGTCATAATAGTTTTTTAATATTTTTACTTCACCATCAACATATGGTCTTAGTATTTTTTTATTATCTGCTACTACAGGTTTTACTTTATCTTTAATGATAGTATCACCAACATATGTTGTATCATCTAAATGACGGGTTGTAAATGTGGATTCAATTAGATATGCTACTCCAACTAATAACACAAAACCTATACTATAAAGAAGATAAACAGTTGATTTTCTAAGTCTTCTATTTTCCATTTTTTTCACCTCATTTTTAAAGTAAACAGAAAATAGCATTTTATACATTTAATTTTGAAATTTCTACATCTTTATAATAATGTTGTAATATTTCTTTATAGTTTTTTCCTTCTTTTGCCATAAAGTTAGCTCCATATTGACTCATTCCAACTCCATGTCCATTACCAGTCGTATTAATAATTACTTTATCGTTTTCTACTTTAATATCAAAGTAAGTTGATTTTAAATTTAAAAGCTTTCTAAAGATAGTTCCTTTAAATACTTTATCATCAACACTTATCTTTTTTATATGCCCAGTATTTGATTTTTCAAGTACTTTTATATTTGGAGAATCATTATAAGCCAGATTTAAATTCATATAAAATTCTTTTATAGAATATATATTAGTATTTTTAAATACAGGAGACATTTTATCTTGTAATGATTCAACGCTTCTTAAATAAGGAAGACTTGATGTAAATACATCTTCAGAGTTTTCTGTCATACCACTACTAGTTGAAAAGAAAAAAGCTTCTATTATATTTCCTTGATATGTTAAGTATTCACCTTTTGTACTATCAACTGCTTCTTTTATTTTTTTATAAAATAAATTATATTTATCTTTCCATTTTTCTTTTAATTTATCATTATCTATATATACTTGGTCTTGAATAGTGCCTAAAATATCATAATCATTATTTTTATTTTTCTCTATTTTTTTTAAAACATAACTACGGGACGCAACAGCTTGTGCTTTTAATGCATCAGGTTCAAATTCAGCAGGCATTTCAGCTGACAAACAAAATCGACGGTTTCCCGATCGATGAACCGGTTGCCCGCTATATCAGCAATG
>CAZFGE010000052.1:0-7460 GCA_964518415.1 uncultured Muribaculaceae bacterium | reverse complement strand
GGCAGCATTCACGGGTTAGAATCCCGTACTGGTCACCAGTTAGAAGTATGAAGTCTTATTTATAAGACTTTTTTTTATTCTCACCCGTGATTTGCATATAAAAAAATTTGTGATATAATATTGCAACGTTTGATGAAAAGGAGGAAAAATTATGTTAGATCAATATCATATAGATAGCCTAATGATAGGTAATAGGGTAACAATTTATAATGTAGGTGGAACAACAGGAATTACAACTTTAACAGATGGACCTTATATATTCTATAAAGTTTCAACTGAAGAAGGAAAAAAACAAAAATATAAAGAAATATTTACAGAAGAAGTATATAAATTTCAACCAAGTGCTGGAAAACAAAAATTTGGTAAAACTTATGTAGTTAAATCAGATACTATTAAAAAATATTTAACTAAAGATGAAATAACAAAAGAATTTGTAAGTAAAGCAAGATTATTAGAAATTTATAATTTAATAAGAGCAAATAGCATGAATACTGAAATTCAAAAAGTAAAAAGAAGATAATCTTCTTTTTTTTCATAATTCTATCATATAAATTTCACATTAGAAAGTTATACTTAGTATGTAAGAAAGGAGAAGTGGTAATTAGAATATTTAAAAAATATTAAAAATGAATCCTTAAAGTAAAATTTTTTCATATATACGATAACTAAAACCCGAAACTAAAAAAATAAGCCAAATTGGCTTATTTTTATATTATATCTAAAACCTCCATAGCTTTTTTTGTATCAGTACCTTTAAAAGCTAATTTTTGTAAATCATTACATTCTTCATAATTTCTTTGATAATAAATATTTACATAGTTATTTATTATTTCTTCAATATTATCAAAATCATTATTTAACCATTCAATAATATCTGTATAATGCTTTCTACCTATTAAATTAGTAATATAATTACAACATTGATCGTTATAATCGTCACTACCTTCGATTTTTCTAATTAAAGTATTATAAGCATGCTTTTCTATCATACATTTTAAAAATAATCTAATAAGTAGTTCATTTCCAATAGTATATATATTATTTCTGATATTGTTTTTACCAGTAAAAGAATGCATATCACCTTTTAAATAATTTCTAAGAAGCTCTTTAGCGTATAGTTTTTCATCACTAAAATTTATATCAGGCATTTGCTTTCTAATTGTTGTATTTAAAGCATAATCTAAGTATATTTTAACTCTATTTAATCCATCTAAATCAGTAGATGAAATATAGTTTTTAATATCAAAATTTATATCTTCAAAATTCATATAATCACCTAATAAAATTATAAATGAATAAATATCTATAGTCAAACTAATTAAAAAATAAAAAAATATATGTGTGTAAAGATGTGTCAAGATAATAAAAAAAGGCTAAATTCACCTTTTTTTTTAAAAATCTTATGCTATACTTTAAATGTAAGTTAGAAGTAACTTATTCTGGGAACAGACATAAAAGAATAGGCTAAAATGCCTAAAAAAGGGGAAAAATGATATATAATATATCATTTTTTTTGTAAAAAAAATAGAAACTGTTCCCCCTGAGAACAGTTTCATAAAAGAATAAAAAGGGGTTGGCTAGTGTGATACTAGCACCAATTCGACATTTCCGAACTGGTGCTTTATATACTACATCTAAAATCAAATAAAGTCAAGTTTTTAACTTTAAAAAAATTATTTTTTTAAAACTTATATTGACATACGAACAATCGTTTGATATTATAGTTTTGAAAGCGGTGATACTATCGAACTAACAGACATAAAAGGAATAGGCCCAAAAGGCGTTAAAATGCTAAATAAACTAGGTATATATAATATATATGACTTGGTTACTTTTTATCCTTTTAGATATAATTTGATTAAAAAAAGTGATATAAATACTTTAAATGATGGAGATAAAATAGTAATGGATGGATATATAGAAAATACACCAACACTCTTTAGATTTAAAGCTAAATTAGATCAAATGAGATTTAAACTTAATACAGGTTTTAATTTAATGAATGTCACTATATATAATAGGGGTTTTTTAAAAAATAAATTAGAGATTGGAACATATATTACTGTAATTGGAAAATATGATAAAAAGCATAACTCTATAGTTGCATCAGAACTTAGATTTGGTAGTATTGAAAAAGATAAAATAGAACCAGTTTATCATACTACATATGGCTTATCTAACAATCAAATAGAACAGTTTATTAATGAGGCTTTAAAATGTCCAGTTGAATTAAAAGATTATGTTCCACCATCATTAAAAGAAAAATATATGTTTAATGATAAATTGGCTGATATTAAAAGATTACATAACCCAAAAGATATAAGCGAACTAAAAAAATCATTAAATAGACTTAAATATGAAGAATTATTTACATTTATGTTAAAGATGAATTATTTAAAAAATAATAAAACAAATAAGATAGGACTTAAAAGAGAAGTTGATTATAACAAAGTTCAAGCGTTAATTCAAACCCTTCCATTTGAATTAACACACGATCAAAAAAAGACAGTTGACGATATTTATAATGATTTAATAAGCAAGAAAAGAATGAATAGACTTGTTCAAGGAGATGTTGGAAGTGGTAAGACAATAGTTGCACTTATCGCCATGTATATTAATTATTTAAGTGGATATCAAAGTGCTCTAATGGCTCCAACAGAAATATTAGCAGAGCAACATTATAATAATGTAAGTAATCTATTTAAAGATTATGATATAAAAGTATGCCTTTTAACTGGTAAATTAAAATCAAAAGAAAGAAAAGAAATACTATCTAAAATTAAAGACGGAGAATATGATTTTATAATTGGTACACATGCTTTAACATCAAATGATGTTATATATAATAATTTAGGCCTTGTGATAACAGATGAGCAACATCGCTTTGGAGTAAATCAAAGATCAACTTTAAAGAATAAAGGAGTAACACCTGATATTTTATATTTAAGTGCGACTCCAATACCTAGAACATATGCTCTTACAATTTATGGTGATATGGATGTATCAAGTATAAAAACAAATCCAAGTGGAAAAAAAGATATTATAACTACAGTAAAAAAAGAAAGTGAAATAAAATCTGTTTTAAATTCCATTTATAATGAACTTAAATTAGGACATCAAGCATATATAATTGCTCCATTAATAGAGGAAAGTGAAAAGTCTGATTTAAAGAACATATATGAATTAGAAGAAAATATGAATAAAGCTTTTGGAAAACTTTATAATATAGGAATTCTTCATGGTAAAATGACTGATGCAGAAAAAGAAGAAGTTATGAATAAGTTTAAAAATAATGAGATTCAAATACTTATTAGTACAACAGTTATAGAAGTTGGAATAGATGTTAAAAATGCAACAATAATGGTTATTTTTGATAGTTTTAGATTTGGCTTATCTACGCTTCATCAATTAAGGGGAAGAGTAGGTAGAAATACAATTCAGTCTTATTGTATTCTTATAAGCAATAGAGAAACAAAAAGATTAGATATATTAACTAAAACAAATGATGGGTTTAAAATAAGTGAAGAAGATTTCATACTTAGAGGTAGTGGCGATATATTTGGGCAACGTCAAAGTGGTGATATGATATTTAAACTAGCTGACATAAAAAAAGATTATAAAATTTTATTAAAAGCAAAAGAAGATAGTGAGATATATTTAAAAAATAACAAAGATAAAATAAATGATATTTTAGATGAAATTAATAATTTAGATTAATAATTTGACAACTGATTATAAAATAAATATAATTATAATAGCGTGATACTAACTCACGCATGCACTCTTACGATAACCAGTTGAGAGTGATTATAAAACCCCCTGAATGCCCAGTCATAAAGACTGGGTTATTTTTTATTTATTTTATTTATTTTTTGTTGATTACGTAATTTTCGTGTGATATAATTATTATGAATAATTGGGAGGTTAGTGTATGACAAAAGAAATGATTAAAGTAAAAGATCAAAACGGAGTAGAAAGAGAAGCAGAAGTTGTATTATGCTTTGAAAAAGACGGAAAAAATTTCATCATATATACATTTAATGAAACAGATGAAAATGGTATGATTATATTATATTCTTCAATGATTAGAGTTGAAAATGGAGAAAATATATTTGATAAAATTACTCCTGAAGATTGGACAATGGTTAAAAATGTTATGAATAGCATTGTTAAAGAAGGGAATGAATAATTATGCTTAAAGATATAATTGTTAAAAAAGCAAAAGACATATTAGGTTCATTAGATACAAAAGTTGTTGGTTCAAATAAAAGTAAAGCTAATTTACCAATAATAGATCGTATTAAAAAATATTATTTAGAACTAGCAATTGATACTTATAAAGATGAAATAGATAGACTTGAAGAAGAAAAAGTTGAAATAAATGAAAGCTTAGATGCATACAAAAATGATTTTGAACAACAATTGAATGTTCCAAATAATGAAGTTGCTTTAAAAGAACTTGATAAAAATATTAAACATGAAGAAAAGAATAAAGCCAATAATGAAGTTTATCTAACAGTAGCAAAAGAAGAAGTAGAAAAAAAACAAGCTAAACTAGATGAATTAAATGCTAAGATTGAAGAAAATCAAAATGTTATTGAACCAATTAAAAATGATGTAGAAGTAGATAAAGTATCAGAAAATTTAGAAAAAGAAGCTAATAAAGTTATTGAAAGTACAGAAGCAGATATTAAAGTTGAAGAAGAATTAAAAAATACAGAAGAAGAGTTAAAAAATACAGTTAATTCTTTTAACGAACCAACAGAAGAAAAAGTTGAAAATCATGTTGAAAAAAGCCAAGTTGAAGTAGCTAAAGATAATATGATTGATGTAGTAAATCAATTAACTTCTGGACTTAATGAAGAAGTTAAAGCAACAATCGAAAAGACATCAGATGACCTTATTAATTCATTTACAACTTTCTTTCAAAATATTTCAGTTGCCTATGAATCTAAATTAGATGAACAAGCAAAAAGTTATGAAGAAAAATTGAAAGTTCAAAAGGAAAATGATAAAGCTGCATTAAATCAATATGCAGAAAAATCACAAAGTATTTTGGCTGCTGCTGAAAAAGATTCAAAAGAAAAATCAGCAAAAATCAATGAACTTACAAATACAAATAATACATTAACTGCAAACTTAGAAACTGCAAATAATACAATAGTTTCAAAAGATAAAGAAATAAGTGATTTAAATGATAAAGTTACTTCATTAAATTCTACAATAGAAGCAAATAAACTTGAAATGAGTGCTAAAGATCAAGAAATTGCTAGACTTAAAGTATTTGAACAAAGATGGATGCTTATGTCTCAAGCAATGGCTCCAGTTACTCAAGAAGTTCCAACAGCTACAGAAGAAACTAAAAAAACTATATAAAAGTTATACACATGTATAACTTTTTTTGTTGTATTTATAAATTCTTAATAGTATAATTTAAATAAGGAGGATTGTATGAGTTTGTTTTGGGTTATAATTATTTTAGCGCTTGCTATTATTGAAGTAGTAACAATAAATTTAGTTACAATATGGTATGTCGCAAGCGCTATAGTCGCATTAATTGTTTCATTTTTTATTGATAACTTTACAGTTCAGTTTTCGATATTTGTAATACTTGGTACAATATTCTTAATAACTACTAAAAAAACACTTGATAAATTAATTAAGGAAAAACATGCAAAAACAAATTTAGATAGAATAGTAGGTATGACTGGTATTGTTACTGAGGATATTTCTAAAAATATCGTTGGAGCAGTTAAAGTTGATGGTAAAATTTGGAGTGCCACTTCAAATAAAAAGATAAAAAAAGGAGAAGTGGTTAGAGTACTTGAAATTAATAGTACTAAATTAAAAGTTGAAAAGAAAGAGGAGGAATAATATGGATATATTAGTTATTATTTTAATTTTAATTGTTGCTTTAGTTATTCCAAACATAAAAATTGTTCCACAAGCTAAGGCATATGTAATTGAAAGACTTGGTTCTTATAATCAAACATGGGGAAATGGATTTCATGTAAAAATTCCATTTATTGATAGAATTTCATCTACTGTTACTTTAAAGGAAATTGTTAAAGACTTTGCACCACAACCTGTTATTACAAAAGATAACGTTACAATGCAAATAGATACAGTTGTTTATTTTCAAATAACTGACCCAATGCTTTATACTTATGGTGTTGAAAGTCCAATTAACGCAATTGAAAATTTAACAGCAACTACACTTCGTAATATAATTGGTGAATTAGAGTTAGATCAAACTCTAACATCAAGAGATATAATAAATTCTAAAATGCGTGCTATCTTAGATGAAGCAACTGATCCTTGGGGAATAAAAGTAAATAGAGTTGAAGTTAAAAATATAATTCCACCAAGAGATATCCAAGAAGCAATGGAAAAACAAATGCGTGCTGAGCGTGAAAGAAGAGAAAAAATCCTTCAAGCTGAAGGTGAAAAGAAATCAAGTATCTTAATAGCTGAAGGTGAAAAAGAAAGTGCTATCTTAAGAGCAGAAGCTAAAAAAGAATCACAAATTAAAATTGCTGAAGGTGAAGCTGAGGCGTTAATTAAGATTAAACAAGCAGAAGCTGATGGTATTAAACTATTAAAGGATGCTAAAGCTGATAATTCAGTTCTTACTTTAAAAGGATTTGAAGCACTAGCTAATTTAGCTGAAGGACAAGCAACAAAAATAATTGTTCCATCTGATTTAGCTAATGTTGCAACAATAGGTACAACTATAAAAGAAATGCTTGATACAAATAAGACCAAATAATGGTCTTTTTTTTTTATGAGATTTGACAAATTTACTCTTTTGTGGCATAATCGTTAATGCTTGGTTGATTAACCAAAGATGGGTGGTAATGTATGAAAAGTGAGCTGATTAGTATTATTGTTTTAGTATACAATACAGAACAATATGTTAATAAATGCTTAAAATCTATCCTAAACCAAACATATGACAATCTAGAAGTTATTGTTATTAATGATGGTTCAACAGATAGAAGTTCAAAAAAAATTAATGCAATAGCATCACGTGATAAAAGAATTAAACTTATTGAAAGAGAAAATAAGGGAAGATATTTATCTAGACTTGAAGGCTATAAGAAAGCTAAAGGTAAATATATAATATATATAGACGGTGATGATTGGATCAAAAAAGATACAATTGAAAGAATGTATGATGCTATTAAAGAATCTAAAGCAGATGTTGTTAGATGTCAATATCAAAAGTATATTAACAATCATATAATAACACCAAAGTCATTCTTAAACAGAAATGTGCTAATGGATATTGAACATTTAGAACCTCAATTTTTTGATCTTTTATATAAGACAAATTATTGTAATACAATATGTAAGCAATTAATGAAAAAGTCTGTTATGAAAGATATAAAAGATGTTGAAAAAGAATTAAATTATTGTGAAGATTTAGCTTGTAACTTAAAAATATATCAAAATATGAA
>CAZFGE010000051.1:0-7530 GCA_964518415.1 uncultured Muribaculaceae bacterium | reverse complement strand
ATGCAGATAAGTCTCAAATACAAATGAAAATGTTAAATTATAAAAAAGGACCTGCAATTCGTGCCTTAAGAGCTCAGGCTGATAAAGTGACTTATCCACAGAATATGTGGAAAACTATTCAAAATCAGGCTAATTTAGACGTAAAAGAGGGCCTTGTAGAGGACTTAATTGTTGAAAACGATAAAATAATGGGTGTTATCTTAGAAGATGGAGAAAAAATATTTGCTGATGCTGTAATACTTACAACAGGTACATATTTAAAAGCTGATATCCTAGTTGGAGACACTAGAAGAAGAGAAGGTCCACATGGAGAGAGACCATCTAATCATTTAAGTGATAACTTAAGAAGATTAGGATTCGAAATTAAAAGACTTAAAACAGGTACTCCACAAAGAATTGATGTAAATACAATTGATTTTTCAAAAACAAGAGAAGAAAAAGGATCAGATATTCCTTTAACATTCTCATTTGATGATAAACCAAATTATAAAATGGAAGATCAAATACCATGTCATTTAATTTATACTACAGAAGAAACACATAAAATAATAAGAGATAATTTAACTAAATCAAGTATGTATGGTGGACTTGATGATATAGAGGGAATTGGACCTAGATACTGTCCATCAATAGAAGATAAAGTAGTTAGATTTGCTGATAAAGAAAGACATCAATTATTCTTAGAACCAGAAAGTATTATAAAAGATAATGAAACATATGGTAATACTATATATCTACAAGGTTTCTCAACAAGTATGCCTTATGATATACAAGAGCGTATGGTACATAGTCTACCAGGTTTAGAGAATGCTAAAATATTAAAGTATGCATATGCAATAGAATATGATTCAATAAATCCTCTACAACTTAAACAATCATTAGAAACTAAAAAAGTAGAAGGCTTATTTACTGCTGGACAAATAAATGGTACAAGTGGATATGAAGAAGCTGCATGTCAAGGATTAATGGCAGGTATAAATGCCGCTTTAAAATTAGAAGGAAAAGAGCCATTAATCTTAAAGAGAAATGAAGCATATATTGGTGTTTTAATAGATGACTTAGTAACTAAAGGAATAAGAGATCCATATAGATTACTTACATCACGTGCTGAATATAGATTACTTCTTAGAAGTGATAATGCTGATCTTAGACTTAGAGAACATGGATATGAAGTAGGTTTAATTAGTGAAGAAAGACACAATAATCTATTAAATAAGAAGAAAAATATTAATGATTTAATGGAATATTTAAAAAGTGTCAAAATTACACCAAATAAAGAAAACCTAGAAAAATTAAGTAAAATTAATACAACTCCACTTAAAGATGGTATAAGTGCACTTGATTTTATAAGAAGACCAGAAGTTACTATAAAAGATTTAAAAGAACTAGGATTAATTGACATTGATTACTCTGATGATATCATTGAACAAGTAGAGATAAATGTTAAATATGAAGGTTATATTAACAAAGAAATTAGAGAAGCAGCTAAAATGTTAAAATTAGAAGATAAAAAAATACCAGAAGATATTGATTATGATGATGTATCTAATATTGCGAGTGAAGCAAGACAAAAATTAAAAGAAGTAAAACCAACATCAATTGGTCAAGCAATAAGAATTAGTGGAGTAAATCCTGCTGATATATCAATTTTAATGGTTTACTTAAGAAAGTATTATAATGAATCAAAATAGATTTATTGAAGAATTAAATAAATTAGGAATTAATCTTTCTGATACACAACTTAATCAATTAGATAAATACTATAATTTACTTGTTGAATACAACAAAGTAATGAATTTAACTGGTATAACAGAACATGATGAAGTATATTTAAAACATTTCTATGATTCTATTACTATAATAAAAACAATAGATTTAAATAGTGTTAAATCACTATGTGATATAGGAACAGGAGCTGGATTTCCAGGATTGGTTTTAAAAATAGTATTTCCAAACCTTACAGTAACACTCTTAGACTCTTTAAATAAAAGAATTAATTTCTTAAATACAGTTATAAAGGAGTTAAATCTTAAAAATATTGAAGCAATACATGCTAGAGCAGAAGAATATGCATGCTTAAATAGAAATAAATTTGATGTAACTACATCAAGAGCTGTTGCGCATCTTTCTAATTTACTAGAGTATGCTATTCCTATGACAAAAGAAAATGGATATTTTATCGCGCTAAAGGGAAATCTAGAGGAAGAGTTAAATGAAGCCTCTAATGCTATAAAAGTTTTAAATGTTGAATTAATAGAAAAGCTAGAATTTAAACTTCCAATAGAAGAAAGTAATAGAACAATAGTTAAATTTAAAAAGAATAAAGATAATAAAAAATATCCAAGAAAGTTTAGTGAAATTAAGAAAAATAGGCTTTAAGCCTATTTTTTATATATTTCCCAATTTTTTAATATTATTTCCCAAAATCAATTGCATTATTTCCCAAAGTATTGTATTATATTATTAAGAGTAGAAAGAGGGGTATTATGGAAGAGGAAAGAAAGGTAGTTATTTTAAATATAGATGATATTTTACCTAATCGTTTTCAACCAAGAATTCAATTTAATGAACAAGCTATTAATGAACTTGCTGAATCTATTAAATTACACGGAGTTATACAACCAATAGTTGTAAGAAAAATAAGTGATAAATATGAAATTATTGCTGGTGAGAGAAGATATAAAGCAAGTGTTATGGCAGGTAAAACTACAATTCCAGCTATTGTAACAACACTAGATGATAAAAATAGTGCTGAAGTTGCTTTAATCGAAAACGTACAAAGACAAGACTTAACTCCTATATAAGAAGCTATATCTTATAAAAAAATACTTGATATGGGATATATTAATCAAGAAGAGTTAGGATCTAAATTAGGTAAAAAACAATCTACTATAGCTAATAAACTTAGACTATTAAATTTATCAGATGAAGTCCAAGAAGCTTTAATGGAAAATAAAATATCAGAACGTCATGCTAGATCTTTACTTAAATTAAATGAAAAAGATCAAATATTAATGCTAAATAGAATTATAAATGAAAGATTAACAGTTAGAAAAACTGATGAGGAAATAGCTAAATTACAAGAAAGTAATGGCGGTCAAAAAGAAATAGAAAAGGGAGAAAATATGAACGAAGATATCTTAAGAGATTTTAATATACCAACTGAACCAATTATAAATGATGAGGTAAAACCAGTTGAACAAATAAACGAACCAGTTAATCAAACATCTTCATTTGAACAAATAAATAATACAGTTAATAGTCAAGTATCTGAACCAGTTAACCCTGGCTTTATGGATATAGATAAAATTGAAAAAACTGCAACAGATATTCATCCAGAAGTTCAATTACCAAAAATTGATTTAATGGCTGAACCTGAACCAGTTGCTCCTGTAGAACCTGTTCAAGAAGAAAAAGCAGAAGTTGATACAAATGTACCACAAGGTGGAAGATTCTTTAATATGTTTAACTTTAATGAACCTGAAAAAAATGATACATTTGTTGAAGATGTTGAAGAAGGACAAGTAAATATGGACTTTGGTGAAACATTTAATAACTCATTTAATCCTGTTATAGAACCAGTTGCTCCTGTAGAACCTGTTCAAGAAGAAAAAGTTGAAGAAGTAAAACCAGTTGAAACAAATCCATTTGGTGAGTCTGTTTCATTCTTTGAAGATATGGAAACTCCTGAAGTTAAAATACCAAATGTTGATTTAACTACTCCTGTAGAACCGGTTAAACCAATTGATGATGTTACTCCAATAGAAGAAGTAAGACCTACAGAACCAATTGAAGAGACTCCATTTAATGAAACAGTTCAACCATTTTCTTTAACAGACGATGGATTTAGTAATAATACAAATTCTCAAATATCAGCTGTTAATTATGAACAACCAAAGGTAGAACGTCCATATATGATGAGTAGTGATGTTAACTTTGATGATGAAGGTGAAATTGAAGTTAAACTTCCATCTTATAATGAACCAACAATAAAAGTAGATATGAAAACTGTAATAAACACTATTAGAGAATGTGCAAATCAAATTGAAAAATTTGGTTATAAAGTAGATACAGATGAAATGGATTTGAATGATATTTACGAAGTAACATTTAGAATTAATAAAAACGATTAAAAAAAGGAATTATTTCCTTTTTTTATGTTATAATCTTATAGGAGGGTATGTATGAAAAAAATTATATTTATACTTGCTATGTTATTAATCCCATTTAGTGTTATGGCATCAGATTATAAGCTTTCTGATATGAACATCAATGTAGAAGATGATTGGTATACATTTACTAAAGATAATGTAAAAAATAATCAAGATTTAAAACTTCTAGGTGTTAGTGAAGAATATATGAATAAGTTATTTGAAAATGATTTTTATAGACTTGATGCTATTAAATTTGAAAATGATGAAGTAACAGAATTATTTGTAATAACAAAAGATGTTATTTCATCTAATACTATTGATATGACAGATGAAGAGTTGAATGAAGTAAAAGATCAATATAAAAAGTTAATTTCAACTGGAAATGTTGAAGTGTTCAAAACAGAAAATAATAATTATATAAAAGCTATTTATAGTGATAAAAATTTAAATGTAATTGATTATTATGCAACATATAACAATGTTGGATATACAGTAAAAGTTCAAAGAAGAACTGCATTTAGTCAAGAGGAAATTAATAAGTATGATGAAATGGTTAAAAACATTACTTTCGATGGTAATAAATTAATTAATAATAGAAAAAAACAAGTTAAGGAAGAAAGTACAGCATATAAAATAGGATATTATGCTGGTCAAGGTGCAGTAATCGGTGCAATCGTTGGATTAATAATATATTTAGTAAATAAAAAGAAAAACTCATAAAACGAGTTTTTTTTTATAGTAAATTATGTTAATATATAGTTAATTTGAGGTGATAATATGTTTAAGATAAATTCAAAATATAAACCAAGTGGTGATCAACCTAATGCAATTGAAAAATTATCAAATGGTATTTTAAATGGTGATAAATGGCAAGTATTATTAGGTGCAACAGGTACAGGTAAAACATTTACAATTGCCAATGTAATTGAAAAAGTAAATAAACCAACACTTGTTCTTGCACATAATAAAACACTTGCAGGTCAATTATATTCTGAACTTAAAGAATTATTTCCTGATAATAGAGTTGAATATTTTGTATCTTATTACGATTATTATCAACCTGAAGCTTATGTAGCTAAAACTGATACATATATAGAAAAAGATGCATCAATAAATGATGAAATAGATGAGCTTAGACATGCTGCAACTTCAGCGCTTTTAACTCGTTCTGATACAATAGTAGTTGCTAGTGTATCTTGTATTTACGGTATAGGTGAAGTAGAAGACTATAAAGGTAAAATGTTTACACTAAATGTCGGTGATACTATCTCTAGAGAAGAAGTTATGGAACATTTAATAGATATGTTTTATGAAAGAAATAACCTTGATCTTAAAAGAGGAACATTCAGAGTTAGAGGAGATATATTAGAAATTGTTCCTATATCATGGCATGAAAAAGGAATTAGAATAGATTTCTTTGGTGATGAAATTGATAGAATAGTTGAATTTGATTTAATAACAGGAACTATAACAGCAAATAAAAATAGTGAAACATTATTTGCAGCATCTCACTTTGTAACAAGTAAAGAAAAATTAGATAAAGCAATTGTTAATATAGAAAGTGAATTAGATGAAAGACTTAAATACTTTAAAGAACATAATAAATTACTTGAATATCAAAGGCTTAAAGAAAGAACTAATTACGATTTAGAGATGCTTAAAGAAACAGGTACATGCAGAGGTGTAGAAAACTATTCAAGACATATGGCTTTAAGAGGACCAGGCGAGACTCCTACTACTTTAATTGATTTCTTTCCAAAAGATTTTTTAATGATAGTAGATGAATCACATGTTACTCTTCCACAAGTTAGAGGAATGTATAATGGAGATCAAGCAAGAAAAGATGTACTTGTCGAATATGGATTTAGACTACCAAGTGCAAAAGATAATAGACCTTTAAAATTTGATGAGTTTGAAAGTAAAATTAATCAAATTATATGTGTATCAGCTACTCCAGGAGACTTTGAACTTGAAAAATCAAGTAACACAGTTGAACAAATAATAAGACCTACAGGATTACTTGATCCAACAATTGAAGTAAAACCAACAATAGGTCAAATAGATGATTTAATATCTAATATAAATGAAAGAATTAAAAATAATGAGAGAGTATTAATTACAACACTTACAATACGTATGGCTGAGGAATTAACTGAATATTTAAAAAACTTAGATATAAAAGTCGCATACTTACATAGTGAGATAAAAACACTAGAAAGACTTCAAATAATAAGAGATTTAAGAACAGGTAAATATGATTGTTTAGTTGGTATAAATCTACTTAGAGAAGGATTAGATATACCTGAGGTTAGCTTAATTGCTATAATGGATGCAGATAAGCAAGGATTCCTTAGAAGTGATAGAAGTTTAATTCAAACTATAGGTCGTGCTGCCCGTAATAGTAAAGGTCACGTAATAATGTATGCTGATACAATAAGTGATGCAATGTCAAAAGCAATAAATGAAACTAAAAGAAGAAGAACAATTCAAGAAAAATATAATCTTGAACACAATATTGTACCAACTACAATAAATAAGGAAATAAGAGATGTTATATCAAATTATAAAGAAGTAGAAGATAAAAAACCTGAAAAAATGACTAAGGAAGAAACATTAGATTTAATAAATAAAATTGAAATCGAAATGAATGAAGCAGCTCGTAATCTTGAATTTGAAAGAGCTACAGAACTTCGTGATATTTTATTTGAATTAAAAGAGAAAATTTAACTTTTTCTCTTTTTTATGATATACTTTTTGTATGGTAGGAGGAGCCAAAATGAACAAGAAAAAAATAAATGTTATAGTAGAGTGGATGATTTATATTGTTGGCTATGCATTAATACTAAATATTGTTGCTTTAATATTTAAAAATACAATTCATATAGATGATAGTTATTTTGGTATATGGGGTATAATTGCATCATTAGTTATTTATATTTTAAATAAAACAATAAAACCAATAATTGTTAGATTAACTATTCCTATAACAGCTTTAACACTTGGAATATTTTATCCATTTGTAAATGTTATTATTTTAAAAATTGTTGATTTTATTCTTAGAAGTCATTTTGAAATAAATGGTATATTATTTGCTTTTTTAGCTGCAGTACTTATATCAGTTTTAAATATACTAATGGATGATACTATTATAAAACCAGTAATTAGAAAGGGTGAAAAATAATGAATCCAATTTTTATTACTATTGGTAATATACAAATATACTGGTATTCTATAATACTTTTATTAGCTTTTATGGTTGGAGGATTTTTAGCTATAAAAGAAGCTAAAAAATTTGATATTCCAAAAGATTATATGATTAACTTATTTTTTTATATAATAATATTCGCACTTATAGGAGCACGTTTATACTATGTAT
>CAZFGE010000050.1:0-7577 GCA_964518415.1 uncultured Muribaculaceae bacterium | reverse complement strand
AATAGAATACTAACTTATGAATATATTTTATTAGATGGTGATAATGATTCAATAGAATGTGCTAAAGAACTTGCTAACTTAGTTAGAGGAATGAACTGTTATATAAATTTAATTCCTTATAATGAAACAAGTCATATTGAGTTTAAAAGAACACCACAAGATAAAATAATGGCATTCTATGATACTTTAAAAAAGAATAAAATAAATGTAACTATTAGAAGAGAATTTGGCCACGAAGTAAAAGCAGCATGTGGACAGTTACGTTCAAATTATGAGGAGGCTAGATAATGGATTATTATTATATGACCGATACTGGAAAAGTTAGAGATCATAATGAAGATAGTGTTGTTATAACAGAAAACATGACAGGTGAAGTGTTAATGACCGTTGCTGATGGAATGGGTGGACATAATGCAGGTGAAGTAGCATCCAGTCTTGCTATTACAAATATTGGTAAAAGATTTAGAAGTCTAAGTAGCGTTGGTAACAAAGAAGATGCTATAAATTGGCTTAAAGAAACAGTAGCTGAGACTAATCTAATTCTATATAACTATACATTAGAGCATCCTGAGAGTAAGGGTATGGGTACAACTTTAGTACTCGCACTTTTAACTAAAGATTTTCTACTTTTTGGTAACATTGGTGATTCATCTGGATTTGTTGTTAAAAAAGGTGTACTTCATAAAATAACAAATGATCATACACTTGTTAATATGCTTGTTAAATCAGGTGAACTAACAGAAGAAGAAGCTAAAGATCATCCAAGAAAGAATGTTCTTATGAGAGCTTTAGGAAATGAAACTAATGTTGATTTGGATATATTTGATGTAGAAACTGATATAGATGGTATATTCTTATGTAGTGATGGACTTACAAATATGCTTGACGTTGAACAAGTAGAACGTGTTTTAAATGAAGATTTAACTATTGAAGAAAAAGTTATTAAGTTAATATACAAATGTAATAACAGGGGTGGAACAGATAATATAAGCGTTGCTTATTTAGAAAAGAGTGGTAAGTTATGATACAAAAAGGACAAAAAATAAATGAACGTTATGAAATAATAAGATCAATTGGTGAAGGTGGAATGGCTAATGTTTACTTAGCATATGACACTATACTAAATCGTAATGTTGCTGTTAAAATACTTAGAGGTGATTTAGCAAACGATGAAAAGTTTGTAAGACGCTTTCAAAGAGAAGCTATATCAGCATCTAGTCTAAATCATCCAAATATTGTTGAGATGTATGATGTAGGAGAAGACTCTGGTAAATATTTTATAGTTATGGAATATTTAGAAGGAGAAACTCTAAAGACATTAATCAAAAGAAGAGGAGCTTTAACTTTATCTGAGGTAATTGATATTATGCTTCAACTTACAAGTGGACTTGCATGTGCTCATGAATCTTATATAATACATAGAGATATTAAGCCTCAAAATGTAGTTATACTTGAAGATGGAACAGTAAAAATAACAGACTTTGGAATTGCAATGGCACTAAATAGTAATGAACTTACTCAAACTAATTCAGTTATGGGTTCAGTACATTATTTACCTCCTGAACAAGCTAATGGTAATGGAGCAACTGTACAAAGTGATATTTATTCTGCAGGTATTTTAATGTATGAATTATTAACTGGTAAGATACCATTTAAAGGTGAAAATGCTGTTGAAATAGCTATTAAACATATGAAGGAACCAATACCATCAGTTGTTGAATTTAATCCTGAAATACCTCAAAGTGTTGAAAATGTTATTTTAAAAGCATGTGCTAAAAATCCAAAAAATAGATATGCTAGTGCTATGGAAATGCATGATGATTTAAAAACATGTTTAGATAAAAACAGATTAGATGAGATTAAACATCATTATCAATTCCCTGAGGTAGATGAAACACTAGTAAAAGAAACTAGAGAAAAAAAATATGAAGATAAAGAACAAATAGAAAAAGATAAAATGAATGAAAAAAAATTAAACAAAGCACTTATAGTGACTGGTGTTATAACTTTTATACTCGCACTTTCTGCTTTATTTGTTTTATTTGTTTTACCAAAATTTAGTAATAAAGAAGTAGAAGTTCCTGATGTATCAAATATGACTGTTAAGGAAGCAGAAAAAACACTTGAGAAAAAAGGCTTTGAAGTTAATGACGAAGTTAAAGAAGTTGTAGATGATAAAATAGAAGCTGGTAAAGTTGTTAGAACAAATCCTCAATCAGGTAGAACTGTTAAAAAACATGCTTTAATTACTCTATATACATCAAGTGGTAAAGAAAAAATAAAAATAGAAGACTATAAGGATAAAGAGTTAGAAAATGTAAAATATTTACTAGAAAAACAAGGACTTGTAGTTGAAACAGAAGAAAAAGAATTTACAAAAGATGATGATGTTAAAGAAGGAGTAGTTGTTGAACAAAGTGTTAAAGCAGGTGAAGAAGTAGAAAAAGGATCTAAGATTATACTTACTGTTTCTAAAATAGTTTTAACTTATCCAGACTTTGTTAATGAAAACTATACTATTACATCAGTTGAAGAGTTCTGTAATCAAAATAATATAATTTTAGAAAAGAATGCTAAAGAAACAAATGAAGTAAAAGAAAATTCAATTGTATATCAAAGTAGACAAGCAGGTAGTAAAGTAGTTAGTGGAGCAACACTTAGAGTTACTTATGCTATTAAAAAAACAGAGACTAAAGTTGAAACTCCTAAAGAAGAAGAGACAAAAAAAGATTCAACAAATAAAACACAAGAAAGTTAATTATGACAGGAAAAATAATAAAGAATATAAGTAATGATTATACAGTAGAATCTAATAATAAAGAGTATATATGTAAAGTAAGAGGAAAAATCAGAATACAAGATATAAAACCTGTTGTGGGTGATAATGTTATTTTTGATGATAAAAATAATTACATTTTAGAGATTCTTCCTAGAGTTAACTCTTTAAGAAGACCTCCAATTAGTAATGTTGATCAAGCATTTGTTATAACAAGTGCTAAAGAACCTGATTTTTCTTCTAATTTGCTTGATAAATTAATTAATATAATTGAATTTAATAATATAGAGCCTATTATATGTTTTACAAAACTAGATTTATTAAATGATTCTGAAAAAGAATATATTGATGGAATAATTAATTACTATAAAAAAATAGGTTATAAAGTACTTCTTAATACAGAACTAGATAAAATAAATTCTTTATTTAAAGATAAGGTAAGCGTATTTACAGGACAAAGTGGTGCTGGTAAATCAACACTCCTTAATAATTTAGATAAAAAATTAAATATAAAAACAAATGAAATATCAAAAGCACTTGGACGTGGTAAACATACAACACGTCATACAGAACTTTTAAATATTAAAGGTGGACTTGTTGCTGATACTCCAGGATTTTCATCTCTTGATATGAGAGAAATGACTAAAAGTGATATTAGAGATAATATGATAGAATTTAATGAATATAGAGATTTATGTCTTTATAAAGATTGTATGCATATTGATGAAGAAGACTGTGAGATTAAAAGACAAGTAGGAAATAATATACTTAAAAGTAGATATGAAAATTATGTAAAATTTATTAAAGGTGATAATAATGAAAATATCGGTTTCAATTCTAAATTTAAAAGAAAAAAATAAAATAAAAGATATTGAGAAACATAATCCAGACTTTATTCATATTGATGTTATGGATGGTGAATTTGTTGATAATATAGCATGTAGCTATGATAGTATTAAAGATTATTTAGATAATTATAATTATGATGTTCATCTAATGGTTACAAATCCTAGAAAATATATAGATGAATTTAAATTAATAAATCCAAAATATATAACATTTCATGTTGAGACTAGTGATGTATTAGATAATATTAATTATTTAAAAAGTCTTGGAATTAAAGCTGGTCTTGCAATTAACCCTGAAACTGATTTATCCAAGTTAACACCTTATTTAGATAAAGTTGATTTAGTACTTGTTATGAGTGTTAAACCTGGTCATGGTGGTCAAGAGTTTATCACAAATAGTATTGATAGAATAAATACTTTATATGAATATAGAACTAATAATAATTTAAATTATATGATATCAGTTGATGGTGGAATTAATGCATCAACAATTAAATATGTAGATAAATGCGATATTGCAGTATCAGGAAGTTATGTTGTTAATAATGATAATGTAGATGAAGCATTAAATGTTTTAAGAGGTGTATAATGAAAAAAGTATTATTTGTCTTAACATTGTTATTAGTATTTACAGGATGTTCATCTAAAGATAATAAAACAAACTCAAAAGTAAATAACAATGAATTAGTGTTAAAAGAACAAGTTGTTAATAACTTATTATTTAGTGATGTATCACTTGTTTATGAAAAAGGTATTTCTACATTTAAAGTAAAAATAACAAATCAAGGTGAAAAAGTAAGCCCTAATTTAGAAATAGTATTTAAAGGTGAAAGTGATAATGTTATTGAAACATTAGATGGATCATTTGGTGAAATTGATAAAGATAATTTTATTGCTTTAACACTTACATCTGATGTAGATTTATCAAATGCATATAAAGTTGAATATATAATAAAATAACATTTTACTAATTAGTAAAATGTTTTTTGTTTAATCTAGATAAAATGTGTTATAATTAACTTAGAGTAAAATAGAGAGGATGATATAATGAAGAAAAAAGGATTTACTTTAATTGAGCTTATTGCTGTAATAGTAATACTTGCAGTAATTGCTATTATAGCTATTCCAACATTTACAAATGTAATAGAAAAATCAAGAAAAGAAGCTGCTAAATCAAGTGCTCTAACATATATGAGTGCAGTTGAAAATTATAGTGTAGTATCAGAACTAAAATCTGAAACTACAAAAATAAAACCAAATCAATCCTATAATTGCTTGGTTGGTACTATAATAGGTGAACAAAATTATTTACCTTTAAATGATTTGATAAATATTAAAGGTTATAAACCTACTGGAAGAAATGATTATTTAACACTTGGTCCTAAAGGAGAAGTGTTATCAGGTGAAATCAATATTGCTGGATATGCAATAACAATAGAAGATAAAGAAATAGTCTCTATTGTAAAAGGTATAAAGGTTAATATTGAAACACTTGCATTAAATTTCACAGAACAAACAATGGAAAAAGGTAGTACATTTAAACTTACTCCAATATTTACGCCTATAGATACATCAGATCAAAGAATAACATATAGTAGTAGTGATACAAGTATTGTTACAGTTACAGATACAGGTATTGTAACAGCAAAGAAAAATGGTACAGCAAAAGTAACAGTTACAAGTAAAAGTGATACTAGTAAAAAAGAAGAATGTATAATAAATGTAATAACAAGTGCCTCAAGTGTTACAGTTGCACCATCAAGTAGTGTAATTGAAGTTGGATCTACAGTACAACTAACAGGAACAATAGAACCTGGTGATGTTACAACAAATTCATTAACATGGACAAGCAGTAATGAAAATATTGCTCATGTAGATGAAAGTGGTTTAGTAACAGGAATGAGTCCTGGAACAGCAACTATAAAAGCACGCACTGTAAATGGTAAAGAATCAACTTCAGAAATTACAGTATATAAAATAGATGCAGAAAGCATTACTTTAAATAAATCGAGTTTTAAAGTTCAAATTTCAAGACAATATCAGTTAACAGCTACAATTTTACCTGCTGATACTACTGATAAATCAGTAATATGGACTAGTAGTAATACAT
This sequence comes from uncultured Muribaculaceae bacterium, assembly GCA_964518415.1. Lineage (GTDB taxonomy): Bacteria > Bacillota_I > Bacilli_A > RF39 > UBA660 > CAJOJO01. The sequence goes on along the minus strand of CAZFGE010000050.1, from coordinate 1,843 downwards.
CTGTTGCTACTGTATCATCAAGTGGTATTGTTGAAGGAAAAGCATTAGGAACAGCAACTATTACAGCTAAAACACATAATAATATTTCAGTTACAGCAAATGTAACAGTAACAGATTATTGTGATTATCTTGATGATGAAGAAATAGTATTTGATTATACTGGCTCTGTTCAAACTTTTAAACCAAAATGTACAGGTAAATATAAACTTGAAGTATGGGGAGCACAAGGTGGAGGAAGTTATCCAGGATATGGTGGATATAGTGTAGGTACTTATCCTCTTACTAAAGACCAATCAATATATGTATATGTTGGCGGCCAAGGATTAACTTCAGTTGGAACTTCATCAGGTGGTGGAGCTGGATATAATGGCGGCGGCCAAGGATATAATGGCGGCGGCGGTGGAGGAGGAATGACACACATTTCTAAAACCTCTACAGATAATCCGACATCTTCTTGGGTTAAAAATACAAATTATATTGTTAGTTCTTTAAATGTATCACAAACAATTATTAATGGAACGACATATGGATTTTATACTTCAACAACGAGTACAAGAAACTTTTATAGTGCTGGTTCAGGTACTTCATCATATTCTGGCACAGCATATTGTTATACATCTAGTGCTTCTTTAGATCCATACTGTAAAATATGCGTTGGAGGAACTGGCGATTCATATTGTTCTACAAATGATGATGGTAATAACGATGTGGCAACTGGAACCAATTGTTATGCAACAAAAAGTGTTTCATCAGGACAAAAGGTATATTGTTATTTATCAGCATATAAAACAAGTGATTCATCAAGTCAATATGGAACTGCTAATGTATACTTAAAAATTGGCTCAGCAAATACAAGAACTTCTTATTCTTATTCTAATACTACAGGTGGAAACTTCGACAATAACACAAGCAATGTTTTAATCGTTGCTGGTGGCGGTGGTGGCTCTACCGATAGTTCAAATTCTAGAGGAGGCTCTGGTGGAGGATTTAAAAGTAGTCCTGTAAAAGTATCAGGTTCTGAAAACTCTTCAAGTTATTATGCAAATCAATCTACAGGTTATACAACTGGTAGAGGTGGTTCATCAAGTACCAATGTTAAATCTGCTGGTGGAGGTGCAGGATGGTATGGAGGTAGAGTGTCAAATTCAACTGATGGCGGTGCTGGCGGCGGCTCTGGCTGGATTCAAAACTCTACTTTGTATGATAAACACATGACATGCTTTAATTGTCCAACTGATTCTTCTACAGCAACAAAAACTAATACAACTGATTTAACAGGTCATGCAAAAGCTGATAAAGCTAACACAGGAAATGGTTATGCTAGAATAACATATATTGGAAAATAGGAGGTATTATATGAAAAAGAAAATTATTATTCTAGGTTTAATATTAATGTCAATAACATTAGTTACAGGTTGTTCATGCTCTAAAAAGAAAAAAACACCTAGTGTTCAAGTGAACACTGAAAAAGATGTTGTAAAGGATCAAGAAGTAGATGGAATTAAAATGACAAATACTTCATTTGTAACAGTTGATGGTGTCACAACAATTGTAACAAGTGTTACAAATGATTCAAAAGAAGATTATCTTTTAAAAGAATATGTAATAATTGTAAAAGGTGAAAATGGAGAGGAACTTGCACGTATTCCAGGTTATGTGGGTTCAATTATTAAAGCAGGTGAAACAAGAACAATTGATTCATCTACAAACTATGATATAGCAAATGCAAAGAGTATTGAATATGAAGTAAAAAAATAAAAAAGGACAATGTCCTTTTTATTTTGTTGCCTTAAAGTAAATTATATGCTATTATTAATATAGAGTGGAATATAGGTGATAACAT
>CAZFGE010000049.1:0-7626 GCA_964518415.1 uncultured Muribaculaceae bacterium | reverse complement strand
ATGTAAACTATTTATAATTGTGAAGAGTTAATCATATTATTTAATAGGTGATACTATGTATAAATTTTTCAAAAGATTAGGCCTTGTAATACTTGTTTTAGCAAGTTTTATATATACAGAAAAAGCAACACTCACAGTTAAAGAATATGATAATTTAATGATAGAAATAAAAGAGAATAAAGATAATTATAAAAAAGAAAAAAAAGAGGCTATAATAAATGGTGATACTATAATACCAGGAATAGCTGGAAGAATAGTTGATATTGATAAATCCTATAGCAATATGAGAATGAACTCTAAATATGATCCTAGTTTACTTAATTTTAAATTAGATTATCCAAGATCAAGATTAAAGGATAATAAAGATAAATATATTATAAAAACACAAAAAGAAGAAGTAGCTCTTATAGTAAGAATTAATAAATATTTTGATGAATCATTACTTAATAATAATATTACTTTTTATATGGATAATAGTTTTATAAAAAATAATAAAGAGTTAGTTACAAAACTTATTTATAATAAATATACTATTTTAAATAATCAAAATGACTATTTAAAAAATGTAATGGGTGTTAAAAATACATATTGTATGACTGAAGAAAAAGATATAGAACTACTTAAAAAATGTAGTAAAAATTCATATACTATTATACCTAATATAATTATTAAAAATAATTATTACAAATTAAATAGTGAATTATCTAAAGGTTCTATTATATTAGCTAATTTAAATAACTATCAAAGTGCTTTAAAAATCATAAAAAATAAAGGATATAAAATTGTATCAATAGATGAATTGTTGAGTGAATAGTTAAAATATGCTATTATATTTACGGTGATATTTATGAAAAAACCAGAACTTTTATCTCCAGCTGGTAATATGGAGTGTTTATATGCTGCTATAAATGCTGGAGCTGATGCAATATATTTAGGTGGAAAATTATTTGGAGCACGCAGTTTTGCAGGTAATTTTACACATGAAGAATTAATTGATGCTATAAAATATGCTCATACATATGGTGTTAAAATATATGTAACAGTAAATACAATGGTATATGAAGAAGAAGTTGAATCATTCCTAGACTATGTTGATTTCCTACATAAAAATAATGTGGATGCCTTAATTATTCAAGACTTAGGAATGATGGATTTGATTAGAAAAACATATCCTAATTTAGAACTTCATGCATCAACTCAAATGAATGTTCATAACGTAGAAGGCGTTAAATTTTTGAGTGATTTAGGACTTAAAAGAGTAGTACTAGCGCGTGAGACTAATATAGAAAAAATAAGAGAGATTAAAAGTAAAGTAGATTGTGAGTTAGAAGTATTCTCTCAAGGAGCCTTATGTCTAAGCTATTCTGGTGAATGCTTAATGAGTAGTCTAATAGGCGGTAGAAGTGGTAACCGTGGAACATGTAGTCAATGTTGTCGTATGCCATATGATTTAATAAGTGATGGTAAAATAATCAATAAAAATAAATATCTACTTAGTACAAAAGACTTAAATACATTAGAAAACCTTCCTCTTTTAATAGAAGCAGGAGTAGACTCATTAAAAATAGAAGGTAGGATGAAAAGAAAAGAATATGTCTATTTAATGACTAAGATATATAGAACAGCTATTGATAACTATTTTGAAGGTAAGAAATTATTTACCAAAGAAGATATAATAGAAATGAAAAAAATGTTCAATAGAGAGTTCACAAAAGGTTTCTTATTTAATGAATCAAATAGCAACTTTATAAATTCTTTTAGACCAAACCATATTGGTATAAAAATAGGCGAAGTAGTTGGTAAAAATAGAATTAAACTAACAAGTGACATAAAACAAGGTGACGGTATTAGAATAATAGGAACTAAGGATACAGGTTCAATTCTAAATAAAATATATAAAAATAAAAAATTAGTTAATGCTGCTTTTATTGGAGATATAATTGAAATTGAACTTAAAGATAACGTAGTTGATGGTATAGTTGTACTTACAAGTTCAAAAGAACAATTAGATAGATTGGATAAAGAACTTTCTATATCTAAAAAAATAAAAGTTAATATGGATATTAAAAATGAAGGAAGTTCTATAAAAGTATCTCTAACAGATTTTAAAAACACAGTATCTCTTGAAAAAGATATTGTTGAAAAAGCTATAAACTCTGGAACTAGCCATGATAGAATTATTGAACAATTAACTAAATTTGGTGATACTCCATTTGTAATAAATGAAGTTACATCAAGTCTAGAAGATAATATATTTGTAAGTATTAAAGAACTTAACAACTTAAGAAGAGAATTAACTAATATGTTAATAGATAAAAGATGTTATAAAATAGACTATGTAAAAAATAAATATTCAATAGATTTACCTGATTATGATAAAACAAATGATTATTCAGTTTTATTAAATGATGCAAAAGACTATGATTTAATAAAAAAATTAAAGCTAGATGCTATTTATTCTGAGGATACTATAGAAGATTCTAGATTTGTAAGAAGAATACCTAGAGTTAACTTTGACTTATCAGATTATAGTGATAAATTACTTGTTGGTGATATTGGAGCACTAGCAAAATATAAAGACTTTGTAACAGATTTTAACTTTAATATATCTAATTCATATGCGGTTGCTTTTATGCATTCTATAGGTGCATCTAGAGTAACTTTATCATATGAACTAAAACCATTTCAAATAAAAAAAATAATTGATAAATATCATGAAAGATATAATAAACATCCAAATGTAGAAGTAATAATTTCATCTACTCCAGAGGTAATGATATCTAAATATGATATGTTAAAAGACTATAATATTAAAGAAGGTTATTTAAAAGATTCATTTAATAATAAGTTTAAAGTTGTATCAAAAAATAATTTAATGACTATTTACAATTTCAAAAAGATTAGATTCCTAGATGATCTACACCAAATTGGTGTTAACTCACTTAGAATTCATTTAGAAGATAAAGATGATTTAGAATTATTAGATAGTTTAGTAAAATAAAAAAATTATGATTTTTCATAATTTTTTTTAATTATTTGAAGGAAATTTAGAAAATTTATCGTATGTTATTTATAGAGGATACTTAATGTACTAGTGATTATTCCTTGCTTTTAAATTGAAAGTGAGGTGGTTGTATGACTAAAAGAGAAAGCCTGCTTTACCTTATAATCATTCTCCTTATACTAATTATATTTATACTACTGTATAAATAATTAATATAAAAAATAATCCTAGTGCCACAGGGGGTCACTAGGATTTTTTGCAAAAAAACATCTGCAAGGAATACCTAAACCTATTAGGTGTCCTCAACATAATTATATGATATTTATAACTTACAGTCAATTATATTTAAAGATTTATATAATAAAATAAACATATTAAAGTGTATAATATAGTCAAATTTTACATGATTGACTATATTTTTTCAAATAAAAAAGATATAATAAATATGAGGTGTTTTATATGAAAGAACATATATTAGATATTTTAAAGAGTTCTGATAAAGCGTTATCTGCAACGGAAATCGCAGATAATTTAGGATATGCTGATGTAGAACATTTAACTGAAGTATTAAAAGTATTAAATGAGTTAGAAGAAAACTATACTGTTTATCACACAAATAAAGATAAATATATGTTATTTTCAAACAGTCATTTAAAAATAGGTACACTTTTATCTACAAAAAAAGATTTTGCTTTTGTAGATATTGATGGTGATGAAGATGTTTTTGTTCACTCATCAAATCTTAATGGAGCAATTCATAAAGATAAAGTAATAGTTGAAATAACATCAAAAGCAGGTTTAAAATTAGAAGGTAGAATTGTTAAAGTTGTAGATAGAAACTTAGATAATATAGTAGGTGAAATATACTATCATAATGGAAGAACTTGCTTAAAACTTGATGAAGAAAAATTTAAAATAAATGTTGTAATTGATCAAGATAAAACACTAGGTGCTCTAGAAGGACACAAAGTTTTAGCTAAGGTAACTAATAGACTTGATAAAAATACTTATCGAGGTGAAGTATTAAAAATACTTGGACATAAAAATGATCCTGGTGTTGATATATTATCTATTGTGTATAAATATGGTATTAATGATGTATTTAATGAAAGAGTTCAAGAAGAATTAAAAAGTATTCCAGATCATGTCTTAGATGAAGATAGAAAAGGAAGAAGAGATTTAACAGATCACATGATATTTACAATAGATGGAGACGATACTAAAGATATCGATGACGCTATTGAAGTTGAAAAATTATCTGATGGTTATAAATTAGGTGTTCACATTGCAGATGTTTCTTACTATGTAAAAGAAGGAACTGCTTTATATGATGAAGCACTAGATAGAGGAACAAGTGTTTATCTAGCTGATAGAGTAATACCAATGCTTCCTCATAAACTTTCAAATGGTATATGTTCACTTAATCCTGGTGTAGATAGACTTGCTATATCATGTGTAATGACAATTGATAATAACGGAAATATTAAAGATTATGATATATTCCCTAGTGTTATTAGATCACGTATTCAAATGACTTATAAAAAAGTTAATAAAATATTAGAAGAAAACATAGTGCCAGAAGGATATGAAGAATATGCTGATACTCTTCGTACTATGAAGGAACTTGCTGATATTTTAAGACAAAATAAAATAAATAGAGGTTATATTGACTTTGAAGTTGAAGAGCCTAAAATCATAGTTGATGATGAAGGTAAAGCAATTGATATAAAGTTGAGAGAAAGAGGAGTTGGAGAAAAATTAATCGAAGACTTTATGATCGCTGCTAATGAAGCTGTAGCAACTTATATCTATTTCTTAGAGTATCCATTTATTTACCGTGTACATGGAACTCCAAGTGAAGAGAAAATTCAATCATTTATGACATATGTAGAATCTTGTGGATATAAACTTACTGGTAACTTTAAAGAGATATATCCAACTACTATGCAAGAGATATTAAGACAACTTAAAGAAAAACCAGAATTTCCAATATTCTCAAGTCTACTACTTAGAAGTATGAGAAAAGCTGTATATGATACAACTAATATTGGACACTTTGGACTTGCTAGTAAGTGTTACACTCACTTTACATCTCCAATTAGACGTTTCCCTGACACTACTGTACATAGACTTTTACACAAATATATATTTGATGCTAATAACTCATATCAAACATTACAAATTGAAGAAATGAAACTTCCAGCAATCGCAGAACATTCTTCACAAAAGGAAAGAGATTCTGTTGATTGTGAAAGAGAAGTAGATGATATGAAAATGGCTGAATACATGATGAATCATGTTGGAGAAGAATTTACAGGAATGATTTCAAGTATTACTAAATTTGGTATGTTTATAATGCTTCCTAACTTAGTAGAAGGTTTAATTAGAGTTGAAGATTTAAAAGGTGACTATTATATGTTTGATGAATCAACAATTAGACTTACTGGTAAAAAGGATAAAAAAGGTTATAGACTTGGTGATAAAGTTGAAGTTGTATGTACTGCTGCATCAAAAGAAGCCAAAACTATCGATTTTGTTTTAAAGAAAGACTATAATGGAAATCAAAAATAAAAAAGCTTACTTTGATTACGAAATTTTAGAAGAAATAGAAACAGGTATAGTACTTAAAGGAACAGAAATAAAATCGATAAGAGAAGGTAAAGCTAATTTAAGAGACAGTTATGCAATCATTAGAAATAATGAAGTGTATATTTTAAATATGCATATAAGTCCTTATGAACAAGGAAATATATTTAATCATGAAGAGACTAGAACAAGAAAGCTTTTACTTCATAAAAGAGAAATATTAAAACTTAGAGATAGTTTGGAACTAAAAGGTTTAACCTTAGTTCCATTGAAACTATACTTTAAAGGTAATCATGCTAAAATACTACTTGGCCTTGCTCGTGGTAAAAAGCTTTATGATAAAAGAGAATCAATTAAGAAAAGAGATAACTTAATTGAAATAAAAAAAGAGTTAAAAAAATTATATTGATAAAATAGATTATACGTGATATAATCTATTTCAAGTTGGGGCTGTCTTGGTTTCGACGGGTATATTTAGCTATAGATTGCAGGTCGTAGGTATACGTTAAATACAAAACAAAATAAACGCAAACAAAGTTAAAAATGCATTAGCATCAGTATTCAGAAGTAATGCTGTTGCCTTTGCCTAATCGAATTTAGGTGATGCAACTCTAATTATTTCTTTTCCTACGGGAAATTCTTAGGGTTCGATTTAGTAGGATATATTATTTAATTTCTTTGCTTAAATAATGAACTTTAAAAAGATTACTAAATAAGAGGGGTCAGCTACTAACTTATTTAGGACACTAATTAGTTGACTAAGCTTGTAGATATTTATAGTGTGGTGTATTCGGACACGAGTTCAATTCTCGTCAGCTCCACCAAATTTGATAATTAAAGCAATCGATTATTTGATTGCTTTTTATTTATATTAAGTGTTATACTCTTTACTAAGAGGTGAATTATGAATATACCAATTAAATATAATGATGAAATAGATGAATTTACATATGATTTAACTCTACAAATGAGACTTGAAAAATATATAAAAAAACACTTTGATGTTGGATATTCGATATCAAATATGTGTAATATATACCTACTTGGAGGAGCAATTCGTGATTTAACTTTAGCCAAGATTCCTAAAGATTTAGACTTTGTAATTTTGGGACGTGAAAATATAGATTTTATAAATCTTTTATTTAAAAAACTAAATATTAAATATACATATAATAAATTAGGTGGCTTTAAATTTAATTATAATAATACTGAGATAGATTTATGGCTTACAGATGATTTGTTTTCAGCTATTCAATATAATGTTGATGGATTATTTTTTAATTTAAAAGATAATTCACTTATATCATTAACTTTTGATGATTTTATAAAAAATGGACTTAAAGAAGTAAACTCTGAAAATAATATTGAAAGTGGAAGAGTAAAAAAATTAATTAATTTTGATAAAAGCTTTAGGAGATAATAATATGAAAGAAATGTTTAAAAGTGCTGTTCATTTAGTTTTAATTAAAGATGATAAAATACTTGTAAAAAAATAAAGTATATTATATAATAACTAACTGAGTGTGATGGTATGGAAAAATATGTATTAAGTAATATGAAGGATAAAAATTTTTCAAAAGCAGTAAGTGAAATATATTTACTAACTGATTATAATAAACTTCAATATCCTGATTATTATAAATGGTTTTATCAAAAGAATATTCCAAGAATTTTAAATGGTGAAGGTGAGGCAATATTTTATCTTGATGGATTTAATGTGGTTGGACTTTCTATGATGAAAAAAGATGAACTTGAGAGTAAAATATGTACTTTACTTATAAATGAAGAATATAGAAAATTAGGTTATTCTAAACAAATATTAGAAGATTCATTTGAATATCTAGGAACTGATAAACCTTTAATTACCATACCTGAAAATAGACTTGATGAATTTAAAAGTATAATAACTGCATATGATTGGATGGAATCAAAAATAATTACTGATTATTATTCACCTGAAGTTATCTTTAATCAAAAAATTAAAAGCTTAAAATAGCTTTTTTTATTTACCTTATAATTAATAAATGATATAATAG
>CAZFGE010000048.1:0-7753 GCA_964518415.1 uncultured Muribaculaceae bacterium | reverse complement strand
CAGTTTGATCCATCATACCATCTAAATCTGAATAAGCTTTATAAGCTTCCATTATAGTAAATTCAGGATTGTGACGAGGATCCATTCCTTCGTTTCTAAATGCTCTACCTATTTCATATACTGATTCCATACCACCTACAAGTAATCTTTTTAGAGGTAACTCTAATGCTATTCTCATATACATATCTACATCAAGTGTATTATGATGAGTTTCAAATGGTCTTGCAGATGCTCCTGTAAGTAATGTTGTTAAAATTGGAGTTTCTACTTCTGTATAACCTTCATTATCCATAAAGTTTTGAATTGCTCTTATAATTTTAGGCCTTAAGAAAGCAACTCTTCTTGACTCATCATTTGAAATAAGGTCAACATATCTATGTCTATATCTATCTTCTGTATTAGTAAGTCCATGGAATTTTTCTGGAAGAGGTCTTAATGCTTTTACTAAATGAGTATATTTTAAACATTTAATTGTTAACTCTCCAGTTTGAGTTTTCATAATTTTACCATATACACCTACGATATCACCGATGTCAGCTGTTTTAAATAATGAATAAGCTTCTTCTCCTATATCATTAATTGAGATATACACTTGGATTTTTCCAGTTTTATCTTTAATAGAGAAGAATGATGCTTTACCCATTTTACGTATAAACATGATTCTACCTGCAACTGTTGCAGTATCAGTCATAGAATCAAATTGATCATGTTCAACATCCTTATATTTTTCTTGTAATTCACTAGCAAATGCATCTCTTTCAAATCTTTGTCCAAATGGATCTAAGCCTAATTCTTTTAACTTTTCAGCTTTTTCCCTTCTAACTATTTCTTGATCAGTTAATTTTCTCATTATTTCACTTCCTCTACAAATGTATTACTTAAAACATCTTGTAAACCTTTTTTATCTCCCCTATATATTATCATAAAAACACTTATAATTACTAGTAAAAATTGAATAAAACTTAAAATACTCATTAAAATGAAATAATATTTATAGTTTAATATATGAATTAGTATTACACTTAAACCCATATATAAAATACCAACTGTAATTATATTTCTTAAAAATAAATTTTTAATGCTTAATTTTCCACTTAATTTAAGATTCATTATTTTAAGACCTATTGTATACCCTTTAGTTAGTAATGGAATAATTATAAAGTAAATTATAAATAACATGATAGTTATTCCACTTCCTAATATATTAGCCTTATCTATTTTATAACTTACTTTTGTATAATCACTTACATATTCTCTAAGGCCAATTTCGTGATTAAGCATTTGTTCATTATAAGTATTTAATTCATGATTATAGTCATCTATTTTTTTATTAGGCGCTATTATATTTAATATATTACATACTAGCATAACAATAACTAAATCTATTATAAAAGCTATAAATCTTTTAAACATTTTCACATTCCACCTTTTTAAATTCTTTTATTAAATTTTCTAATTCATCTATTGTTTTGCATTTAAAAACATTTTCTTTTAAATTATTAGCCGATTTTACTCCTTTTAAGTAATAGCCTATATGAGTACGCATCTCTAAGTTAGCTACTTTAGGATTTTTAGTTTTCTTTAAATAATCAATATGTTTTAAAATCATATCTAACTTTTCTTCTAATGAGATAGGAGTTGGTTCTATACCACTTTCTAGATAATCAACGCACTCTTTAATAAGCCAAGGATTACCAAGACATCCTCTACCTATCATAACAGCATCACATTTAGTCTCATCAAGCATACGTTTAGCATCATAACAAGACTTGACGTCTCCATTACCTATAACTGGAATAGATACAGCTTCTTTTACTTCTTTTATTATATTCCAATCGGCTTTACCACTATAACCTTGACTTCTTGTACGAGCATGTATTGCGATAGCTTTGGCTCCAGCTTCTTCTACCTTTTTAGCAATCTCAACTGCATTAATAGAGTTTTGATCCCATCCACTTCTAATTTTAACTGTTACAGGAATAGGTACTGCTTCTACTACACTTTTTACTATTTCATAAACTTTATCTGGATTTTTAAGTAAAGCACTTCCTGCTTGAGCTCTAAGAGCTACTTTTGGTACAGGACATCCCATATTAATATCAATTATATCCGGGTGCATATTTTCATATATATATTTAGCTGCAATTACAAATGAATCAATATCAGTTCCAAATATTTGTTGCGCAATAGGTCTTTCAAAATCCGTCATATAAAGCATATCTATAGTTTTATTATTACCATAAGCAATAGCTTTATCACTAACCATCTCAGCATATATAAGTCCAGCTCCAAACTCTTTTACAATAGTTCTATAGGCACTATTAGAAATACCTGCCATAGGAGCTAAAACAACACGATTTTTAATCTTTAAATTACCTATTTCAAACATATTTTTCACCCACTTAATTATATAATAAAAAGCATTTTATTTCAAGGAAAAAGAAATTGATGAATTAATCATCTTCTTCATTTTATTTACATTTTATTGAGTCATCCATTTTAATATGGGTTGGTTTATTTATATCATAAAACTTTTTACTATTTATGCGTACATTAGAACTATATCTTACATTACCTGATGATTGGATAGAAACATCATATGAATCACTTGAAATAGTTGAACGGCATACATTTATTAAGCCAGTTTTATAGTCAACATTGTTTTCTCCAATATCAACTGATAATGATGAATCACCTTTAATGCTTGTATTTATTAAATTAATTGTAGAAGAATATGTACTAACAGCTCTTGAATGATTGCTTACAATAGTCGCACCATCTATATTAATAGAGCTATTTGCAGTTATGTTATCATTAACAACACTTCTTAATTTAGCATATATACATATACCTTCAGTATTAGATTCTTTAGTCTCATTACAAATATCAGCTACTTTACCTTTAATATTTATTCCAGATGAAGTATAGTTTTTTATACTTGCAGGTGTCCATAAATCAGGATCTACTGTTGTATATTTATAACTTCCAAAATAAATTCTTTTTAAAGCTTCAATGTTAATAGTTCCTGTTGTTTTTGCAAATAAAACTGCACTTTCTGTATTTGTAAATACACCACCATATATATTTACATTAGAATCATCAGCAGAGTACATAGTTATAGAATTAGCATTACATTCAAAGTATCCATCATAAATTGTAGTATTAGATTTTTTATAAGAACCTATTACATCATAAAGTTTTGATGTAAAATGACCTCCATTAATTTCTAAGTTACCATTATTATTTATTGCTCTTCTGCCTATATAATTACCACCATTAATAACAACACTTCCTGATGAATTAATCATAATCGCCTCACTACCAATATATGAGTTAACTAGTCCTTCATTAGTTTCATCATTAATGATTAATGAACCAGTTACATTAAATATATAATAGTTATTTGAATATGTAGAAATAGATTCAGTTGTATCATCTTTATTAATAGACTTTATTTTTTTACCATTTAAATCGAATAAAATTTCCTTATTTTTAGAAATGTTTAATCCAATTGTATTAACAGTCTCATCATTAAGCATTAAAATACTATACTCATTTAATTTCATATTATTTTGAGTATTTTTTAATGATGAAGAGATTACACATACAGTATTACCAATAGGATATTCAACAGTTAATTTATTATTACCTTTTGGAATAGAACCATTATTACAATAAATATTTGTTTTTCCTGTAGTGTTTATAGAATAGTTTTTAACCTCAGACAAAGTTTTTAATTTAGTATTATTAGAATAAAGTGTAACTCTAGTTTTTCCACAATAATCATTAATTGATTTTTCAAAGTTTTTATTTTTATAATCTATTGATATATTATTTATACAAAGTCTAGCTCGTGTAACATCATTATTTTTAATAGTAACAATTCCATTCTCTAATGAAATTTTTTTCATATCAATATCAATATCTTTACTATAATATATTCCATTTTTAACTTTAAGTTCATTAGATGTTAAAGCTATTTTAATAGATTTAATATATCCTTGAGCACTTTCAAGAGCTGCTTTATATTTAGTCTCATCAATAATTCCTGTTAATCTAGGGATTGCTATTAATGCGATTATCGCTAATATTATTATAACGGCGAGTAATTCAATTAGAGTAAAACCTTTTTTCATATAACCGACCTCTTCCTTATTATTACACTTTTACAATTATATCATATATTTTCGATAATAAAAATAAGAATCAAATTGATTCTTATTTACAAGTAGCACCTAGTGCTTCATATATTTTCTTAACACCTTCTACTTGAAGTTTGCCATTTTTAACATAACCACTAATTAAACTATTATCTTTAGCTAATTGATTTAAATCAACTTTACTATAATCAATATTTGTAATTGATGTTAGTTTATTTCCATCGATAGATACTTTATTTGTATATCCACCATATTTATTGTTTTGATTTAAATAAGTTAATGATAAAGTTTGTTCAAATGTAGTTAATATTTTTTCATTATTACTTTCTACATATTCATTACTGTTAACTCTTGTAACATATCCATCTTTAGCATACACTTCATATTCAGCATCAGTTTTATATCCTAAAGTTTTCATTTCTTTTGAATATGTACATTTAAGCGCTAATTCTTCTTTAGAACCGCATCCAGTAAATAATAATGTAGTAAATAATAAAAGTGCTAATTTTTTCATATATACCCTCCTTTAGCCTTCTTAATTATATATCTTTATAGAACTAAAATCAATAAAAAAGACTGATTATTCAGTCTTATTTTGCTACTTCTTCAGCTCTTGTTTCTCTAATAACAGTAACTTTAATAGTTCCTGGATATTGAAGTTTTTCTTCAATATCATTTTTAATATCGCGAGCAATTTTAAAGCTTCCTAAATCATCTACTTTATCAGGTTTAACAACAACTCTTATTTCTCTTCCTGCTTGAAGAGCATAGGCATTATCAACACCGTCAATTTCTTTAGCAATTCCTTCAAGTTCTTGAAGTCTCTTAACGTAGTTTTCTAAAGAATCATTACGAGCTCCAGGACGAGATGCAGATAAAGCATCTGCAATTGCAACTATTACAGCAATAACAGAAGTTGCTGATGTATCACCATGATGTGATTCTATTGTATTTATTACAATATCAGATTCATGATATTTATGAGCAATATCAGAACCTATTTGAACGTGAGAACCTTCAATTTCATGATCAATAGCTTTTCCTATATCATGAAGTAATCCAGCTCTTTTTGCTATAGTTTCATTTTCACCTAGCTCACTAGCAATTAAACCAGATAAAGTTGCAACTTCAATTGAATGTTGAAGTACATTTTGACCATAGCTAGTTCTAAAATGAAGTTTACCTATTAATTCAACTAAACCTGGTTCTACTTTAGAAAGGCCTAGTTTAAATAAAGCATCTTCACCATATTCTCTTATCTTAATTGATAATTCTTTTTGAACTTTATCATATAATTCTTCAATACGTGTTGGATGAATTCTGCCATCCTTTATTAAAGCTTCAAGTGTTAATCTAGCAAGTTCTCTTCTATAAGGATCAAAACTAGATAAAACTATAGCTTCTGGAGTATCATCAATTATTAAATCAACTCCAGTTACAGCTTCGATTGTACGAATGTTTCTACCTTCTCTACCAATGATACGACCTTTCATCTCATCATTAGGAAGTTGTACAACTGTAACAGTTTGTTCATTAGCTACATCACCTGCATATCTTTGCATACAAGAAACTAACATATCTTTAGCAGATTTATCAGCTTCAAGTTTAGCTTCAGCTTCTCTTTCTTTGATATAACTAGTAACCTCTAAATTCATCATTTCTTCTACTTTTTTTAGTATTAAATCTTTTGCTTCTTGTTTTGAAATCTTAGAAATACTTTCTAATAATTTCACTTGTTCATTTTTGATTTCTTCTATTTTAACTTGTTCCTCTTGGATTTCTTTTTGTTTAAGAGTTAAACCATTTTCTTTTTCTTCTAACATAGTTTCTCTATTTTGAAGAGTTTGATCTCTTCTATCTATATTAGCTTCACGAGCAAGTAATCTATCCTCGTTTTCTTTTATTTCAAGTTTCTTTTCTTTTATTTCTTTTTCAGCTTCACTCTTTAATTTATATGTTTCTTCTTTTAATTCAACAATACCATCTCTTTTAGCTTTTTCCGCTTCTTTTTTAGCATCATTAATTATTTTTTCAGCTTTAGCTGATGCAGAAACACCTTTCAAATAAGATATAATTGTAACACCAATTACACCAACAAAAAGACCAATTAATACTAGTAAAATGGAGAAAATCATGTTATTGTCCATAGAACAACCTCCATTTCTATACAACTTATAAGTAGTTATAATTCTACCTACTATCATTATAATGAAAAAAGTATCAATTAGTCAATAAGAAAAAAAGAAGAAATTATTTTTCTTCTTTTTTAGATATTTCAAAATGTTCTCTAACAAGCTTATCAATTTCACTTGTAAGTTTTGGATTACTTTTTAAAAGAGCTTTAACATTTTCTTTACCTTGACCTAATTTTTCTCCATTATATGAATACCATGCACCTGTTTTATCAATAATCTTAGCTTCACTTGCAAGATCAATTAACTCTCCTTCTTTAGATACTCCCTCACCATACATGATATCTACAGTACAGTTTTTAAAAGGAGGAGCCATCTTATTTTTAACAACTTTTATATTTGTTTTGTTTCCTATTACATCTGATCCGTCTTTAATTTGTTCTGATCTTCTTATTTCAAGTCTAATTGAAGAATAAAATTTAAGTGCTCTACCACCTGTAGTAGTCTCAGGATTTCCAAACATAACTCCAACTTTTTCTCTTAATTGATTTATAAATATTGCGATTGTGTTAGTTTTGCTGATAACACCTGATAATTTTCTTAATGCTTTACTCATAAGTCTTGCTTGAAGACCAACTTGCATATCGCTCATTTCTCCTTCAATTTCTGCTTGAGGAACTAAAGCAGCAACTGAGTCAATAACAATTATACTAATAGCACCACTTCTAACTAAAGCTTCACAAATCTCTAAAGCTTGTTCACCACTATCAGGTTGAGATAAAATTAACTCATCTGTGTTTACTCCAATCTTAGCAGCGTAAGTTGGATCTAGGGCATGTTCTGCATCTATAAACCCCGATCCCCGGCGTCACATAGCGCTCGCCGTCGGCTGAGGTCTCCTCCTGCATGAGACCGTTGCCCATGGCACTGTCGATGATACGCTGGACCAGTTTTCCAAATTGATTCTTCAGTTTTTTCATGTCGCTGCCCCCTTTGATTCTTTCTGCCGTCAGTATAACAAATTCGGCCTGCCTTGTCCTTGTAATTTTGTTCGGATTGCGTTATAATTTGTTCGAAAAAGGAGGGCCTCGCCATGCGCATCGACTATGATTATCTCTGCAGGATCACAGCAAACCTCTCCGGGATTCCCGTGCGGGTGTATCGGGGCGGCGAACAGGTCTCATTTCATTCGCCCGTTGCTTTGATCCGTGACCCTATGGTTCTTTACCGGGAGGAACTGTGGGACATTCAAGAAACCGTGGGATATTTCCTTACGGAGGATTTTTATTACTTCGGTGTTCTTCGTTCCGATGATATACGGATGATTATCGGCCCTACGAGGCAGCTTCCGGCATCGGATCAGGAATTGAAAGAATTGGCGTTTCGTGTCGGCCTAAGCAAAGACGATGCGGATGAGTTTTGCCGGAGCGTCAAGGCTATCATTAATATGCCTGTTGAAAG
>CAZFGE010000047.1:0-7941 GCA_964518415.1 uncultured Muribaculaceae bacterium | reverse complement strand
TTGAGCAGTACCTGTTTTACCACCTACTCTATAGCCATCTATAAATGCATTTCTACCCGTACCATTTGTAACAACGCTCTCTAATGCATATCTTACTTTTTTACTAGTATCAGGAGTTATTACATTTCTAACTTTTACTGGTTTATTTAATTTAACTACAGTATTAGTTTCAGGTTCATTTATACTTTTTACTATATAAGGTTTATATAAAGTACCACCATTAATAGCTGCCGATACAGCTGTAATTTGTTGAATTGGAGTTACACTTACACCTTGTCCAAAAGATGTAGTTGCGAGTTCAACTGGTCCTACTTTATCTAAATTAAATAGTATACCTTTTGCCTCACCATTTAAATCAACGCCTGTTTTATTACCAAATCCAAATTTTTTAATATATTCAAATAGTTTTTCTTTACCTATCTTTTGTCCCATTACAACAAATCCTGGGTTACAAGAATTTTCGACCACTTGAAGAAAAGTCTCTTCACCATGACCTCCAGCTTTCCAACATTTTATTCTTGCATTTTCAACACTTATTCTACCTGAGTCATAATAGTGATCATTCTCTAAATCTATTAAATTCTCATTTAGTGCTGCTGATAAAGTAATTATTTTAAATGTACTTCCAGGCTCATATGTAGCCCAAACTGGCAAATTTCTATTAAGTTCTTCTACATTATATTTTTGATAATTAGAAGGAGAGAAATTAGGCCTAGCTGTAATAGCTAAAATCTCACCAGTACTCGGATTCATTATAATTCCTATTGCCTGATCTGGATTGTATTTTCCCCACGCATTATCAATTTCTCTTTCTAAAATTTTTTGAAGTTCAGCATTTATAGTAAGCGTTAGATTCATTCCATCTTGTGGTTCTAAGTATGTCTCTTCTAACTCTAGCTTTCCTCCTTTAGCATCACTTATATATTTAATAGCTCCATATTCACCAGTTAAATATTTATCATACATTAACTCTAGTCCACTTAAACCTTGATTATCAATTCCAACATAACCAAGTGTGTGAGCAAGCATCTTATCATTTGGATAAAATCTTTTAGATTCTTTTACTAAATATACACCATCTAATTTTAGACTATTTATCTTATCGGCTATATCAAATGATAATCTTCTACCTTCAGGATGTACTCTTTCAATGGATGTTTTTTTAGAAACATGACCTAACATATCTTTATATGATGTATTTAAAATACTTGATAATTCTCTTGCTGTTTTCTCTTTATCTTTTATTTGATTTGGAATAAGTACTAAAGATACTGTTGTTTTATTATCAGCTAAAACAACTCCTTTACTATCATAAATTTTTCCCCTATCTGCTTCTATTGGTAAGTTTCTATTCCAAAGTGAATCAGCTAATTTATTTAATTTTTTATAGTTAAATACTTGTATATAAAATACTTTAAAAATGATTAAAAAAAACAAGAATATTATTCCAACAAATACTAGTTTAATTCTAACATGTATATTTTTATAGAACATAGTATCACCAGTTAAGTATATGAAAAAAGAACAGAATTATTCTGTTCAGATATCACTTAAATATAATTTATTTCTTCTCCATTTAAGATTGCATCAATATAATCAATCGTATAATCTCTAATAAATTTTTTAGGTTCTAAAACCCAACCATTTATTTCGTTATAAAGACGTTCAAAGCCCTTTTCTCCATATTGATTATAAAATTCTGAATAATTAATTAAACCTTCTTTTAAATATTCTCTATATGCAGAATTGCCAACATACATTCTTTTCGAAAGTTTACTTCCTGACCAGTCTAAAATTGTTGGAGTATATATAACATTTGGAACATCACTTAAACCCATTTTTAACAGTGGCTCCATATATACTCTCAATGGCCACATTCCTGACCAATCACCACCATCAACTATTACACTTAAAGTATTATTTAATTTATCATAGTTCATTAAATATAATATTTTCACAAGGTATCTTAAAGGTACATTCATATCAAACTTATCAACACTATTTGAATCAATCAAAGATTCATAATCTCCATGCACAGGGCACTTAGATTGTACAACAATTTTATTATCGCTTATTTTATTAATTTTAGTATCAGATAAATGCTTTTCGGTAAGACCGCACTTAGGGCATGGAAATCTTAACCTAATTTCTCCATTTTTAGGATCTAAAGTATACTTCAACAAATCATAATTTTGTATAACTTTTATTAAAGCTTTTTTAACAAGTGGATCTTTTTGATAATCATAAAAAAACAATATTTCATAATCAATATTATCAAGTTTTTTTAATTTATTTAATATTTCTTCAAAATAAGGCAAATATTTTTCCTTAATTGTTTTTCCATCAATAATAACAGAATCTAAATTTTTATAATATTTCTTTCCATTGATAATGATTTCCTCACCTGTAACACTCTCAAGCAATTCAACAATAATTTTAACAGGCTTATTATAATATGCTTTTAAATGTTTCGCTAAAGCAAAAGCAGAAATAAAATTTGTTAAGGTACCAATATGTGGAAAACAATTCACTTGAGCTGAAAGCCACAAATGTATTTCTCCTTTATCTTCCATTTTATTTTCAACAATTTGTGCAATATCATCAATTACGTAATTCATTCCTGCTAGCGGATAGTACACATTTTTCATAATTTACCTCCTATTAATGTAACCACATTCTACAAATTCATACTTCTTGTCTGAAGTATATTTAGCATCTTTTTTTATAAATTCTTCAGTTAATTCCATTTCTTTACATGTCATTGCAAAATTATCCTCATATATATGATCATGTTTATTATAAAACTCTTCCTCATATATATCTTGATTTATTAAATATTCGTAAATTTCAGGATAATTTTTTAAATTAAGATAACACTGAGGCACAGAAAAGTTTATGTCAATATTTTTTAACATCTCAAATGATATTGGTTTCTTATATAACTTAAAGCTAATAATTGGAATTGCATATTTTTCTTTGCCATCTAAACATGTTTTAATTCTTGAATAAATTATACTATTTTTTTCATAATTATTTATGATTTCATCCATATGTATTGGCTTACCCAATTCCATTATACCTATAACTTTTTTAACAGGTGCACTTAAGTATAAAAAAGCTCTAGTTGATTCGTCACAAAATCTTTTACGATATTCATATTTCTTAATATCATACAAAATAGGTCTAAAAAATTCAGGTCTGAAACTTAAAAAAATATCTTTTTTCAAAAACTCTCTTTCTCCTTTCTACATTTTAATTATATATCAAATAAAAAAAACACGCAATTACTTTAGCTACTAAAAAAGAACAGAATTATTCTGTTCTAAGTGCTATTACAGGATCTTTTTTAGATGCAATCTTAGCTGGTATAAATCCTCCAATTAAAGTTAAAGTCATACTTATTATAATAAGTATAATAGCATGTATAGGATTTAGATTAGCAACACCTTCTAATTTAGATAAATTATATATTATATTATTAATTGGTACTATTAAGATATTAGCAATTACAATACCTAAAATACCACTAAATAAACCAATTATTAATGTCTCTGCATTAAATACACGTGTTATATCTTTTTTACGTGCTCCTATTGCTCTTAAGATACCTATTTCTTTAGTACGTTCTAGTACTGATGTATAAGTAATTATTCCAACCATTATACTTGATACTATTAATGATATTGATGAGAATGCAATTAAGACTATAGTAATAGCATCCATTATACCTCCTGATAATGATGTAATCATTTTAGCTTGATCCATATAAATAATCTTATCAGTATCTTTTTTACCTTTATTATATTTATCTAAGTATTTAAGAATTTCATCTTTACTATCAAAGTCTTTTGGATAAATAGAAATTGCTGCAGGAACTTTATATGCACCAAGTATTGTAAGCATCATATTCTTTTCAGTATCTATATTTTCTTTATCAAAAGGAACCTTAGTTAATATATTAAAGTCACTATTTATCTGTTCTTTCACTATACTTGATTCATTATTTTTATCTATTATAGTATTTATTAAAGCTTGATTATATAAAATACCAGTTCCAGATAAGGTTGCAAAATCATTATCTTTCTTACCTCTAATAATTCCTTTTATCTTAAGTGTGATATTAGATTCATTATTATATAGCTCTTCTAAGTTTGTATTAGGTCTATAGAGTGCTCCTATTTTAGAATAGAGTGTATCATTTACAACAACCTTATCTTCTTTACCTATTATATCTTCAAAATTAATATTAGTATTATCATAACCTAGAGTTTTTAAAATATCTTCATTTATTCTATTTTTAGAGTCAACTAGTATATATAAAGCATATGGATCATTTGTGAATGTGCCTTCTATAACATCAAAGTTATCACGCATTATACTCGATATATCATTATCCATTGAACTTGGAATAGATGACATAATAGAATTAGTATCAATCTCTTTTACTTTATCATTAACCTTAGTATACATATTTATTTTACTAATCATTGTATACTGTATACCACCAACTAAATTTTTATCAATAGAATCTATATAATTTAAATAATCACTATTTATATTATTTTTATGTTCAGATGTTACATTTATCTTTAAAGGATGTATTACTTTATCACTTGAATATTCACTGTATTCATCCTTAATATTAGTAACATTTGTAAGATCAATAGTTGATTCACTTATTAAAATAGGTGCTTGTGATAATGTATCTTTTTCAAACTCATCAATTTTAATTTTAAATCCATTAGATAAAGCTAGTATTAAAGCAATACCAATTATACCTATAGATGAGGCAAATGATGTAATAAAGGTTCTTCCAAACTTAGTTTTTAAATTGTTAAAAGAAAGACTAATTGCACTCATGTAACTCATTTTAGTTTTTTTAATAGTTAATTTATCATTTTTATCTATATCTTCATATGGATTAGTATCACCTACTACTTCTCCATCTTTAAACTCAATTATTCTATTAGAATAATTATGAGCAAGTTCTGGATTATGTGTTACCATTATAACTAATTTATCTTTAGCTATTTCTTTAATTAAATCCATAATTTGTTTACTTGTTTTAGAATCGAGTGCACCAGTTGGTTCATCTGCAAGTATTATATCAGGATTATTTACTAAAGCACGAGCTATTGCAACCCTCTGCATTTGACCACCTGATAATTGATTAGGTAGTTTATGAGCATGTTCCCTAAGTCCTACTTTAGTAAGTGCATCAAGGGCTAATTTTTTTCTTTTAGATCTTTTATAACCACTTAATGTAGTAGACATAATAACATTATCTATTACACTTATATGAGATATTAAATTATAACTTTGAAAAATAAATCCTATACAGTTATTTCTATAAAAATCCCAATTAATATCTTTAAACTTCTTGGTACTTTTATTATTAATTATTAAATCACCACTATCATATCTATCTAAACCACCTATTATATTTAATAAAGTTGTTTTACCAGATCCACTAGGTCCTAATATAGATACAAACTCATTTTTTCTAAATTTTAAATTTATTCCTTTCAAAGCGTGTTGAACAAAATCACCTGTTTTATAACTTTTTTTGATATTTTTTAATTCTAGCATTTTATCTCCTCCTACTAATATTATACGAGAAAAATTTTCAATTTCCTTCTTTGATTATATAAAAATTAACTTTTTTTGTAAAATTATTAAAAAAAGGAACTATTGTTCCTTTATAATAATATCTTTAATTAATTCTGCAGTTTTTAAAGTCCCAAGTTTATCTGTATTGATTGCTATATCATAATTATTAAAATTCATCCAATCTTGATTTGTGTAATATTTATAGTGTTTAGCTCTTTGTTTATTAATTTTGTTTATTTCTTTTAAAGCTGTTTCTTTATTTAAACCATAATATTTAACAGCCCTCTTAACTTTATCAGAGTCATTACTATATAAGAAAACTTTAAATACATTTTTTTTATTTCTTAAAATATAGTCTGAACATCTACCTATTATTACACAAGATTCTTTAGAAATATTTTTTATAACTTTTTCTTCAGCTATAAATATTGCATCATCATTACTATAAAAATATTTTGTATTTTTTGTTTGTTCATTCTCTTTTATGTATTCACTATCAAGTCCTGATTCTAGGGATGCTAGTTGGATTAAATCTCTATCATAATATTTAATACCTAACATATCAGCAAGCATACGACCTACATATCTACCACCACTACCATATTCACGTGATATAGTAATTACTACTTTGTTATTTAAAATAGGTTTTATGTTTGTAGGTTCATCTACTACTATATCTTTAGTAGCTTTATATGTTAATTTTTTATATTCAGATGTAAAGATATAAAGGGCTAAAATAAAGCATAATATGTCTGCTATAGGTTCGGCTATTAATGCTCCTTTAATCCCCATAATACTACATAAAATAATTGAAAGTGGTATAAATAATATTATTTGTCTTGTAAATGATAAAATAGTTGCTTTTTTAACATTACCTAAAGATTGTACTGATATACTTGTAGACATTTCAAATGAGTTAATACCAACTATCATAAAGAATGTACGCGCAAATTTAACAGCAAATTCTATAAATAAATCATATGATGGATCATTTTTCTTAATAAATAGACTAGCTATTATATTTGGAAATAGAAGAATCATTATATTATAAATTATACCTACTGTAAAACCTACTATTACTACTTTCTTCATTACCTCTTTTACTCTATCATAATTATGAGCACCATAGTTAAATCCAATTATTGGTTGTGCTCCAACAGCAACTCCTAAGATAGATGAGATATAAATACTATTTATCTTAGATAATACTCCATATACAGAAAGTGGAATATCAGCACCATATTTACTAGATCTTCCATATTTAGTCATTAAGTTATTCATTACAACAAATACAGCTAAAACTGTCATTTGTGTTATAAAACTTGATATACCTAAACTTAACACTTTAACAGTCTCACTATTAAGTCTTATATCTTTTCTACTAACTTTTACTGATTTAAATTTTCTAATATAGGAAATAGCTATTATGAATGATACAGCTTGACCTATAATAGTTGCAAGGGCACCTCCCCTAACTCCCATATTAAAACCAAATATAAATATAGGGTCTAATATTAAGTTTATAATTGCACCTATTACTAAAAATGTCATAGAGTATCTTGGTGAACCATCAGCTCTAATCATTGAAGACATTCCAGAATAAATAATCATAAATGGAATACCAATTAGAATTACTCTACCATATTCTATTGCATAACTATATACATTATCAGTACAACCAAATAATCTAACTAAAATTGGAAGTAAAAGTTGTCCTAAAATAAGTAATGTAATTGATGATGAAAAAAGTAAAAACAAACTAGTTCCAACACCTTTTTGTGCTTTTTTTATATCTCCTTCACCTAGTCTTAAACTAAGGTTTGCAGCTGCACCATTTCCAATTAAGCTAGCTGTAGCACTACATAGTATTACAAGTGGAAATATAACATTAGTTGCTGCATTACCAAGGTTTCCAACACCTTGACCTATAAATATCTGATCAACTATATTATAAATAGAATTTATTAACATACTTATAATACATGGTATTGAAAAAGATAACAATAGTTTATTAATATTGTCTTTTCCTAAATCAAATTTCTTCATATATACCTCCTCATAAAAAAAACAAGTGCCCATTAAGGCGACTTGTCCATTATATCACATATATTATATTTTTCAAACATTATTTTACACTTTTTTCTAAAGCACTTTTAGCAGCCATTTGTTCTGCTTCTTTTTTTGTATGAGCAACTCCTTCTCCATATATTACATCATCTATTTTAACAATTGCTTTGAATGTTTTATTATGAGCAGGTCCAGCTTCATCTACAATTACATATTCTAGACTTCTTTTATCTGTTTGAACTAATTCTTGAAGTTCAGATTTAT
>CAZFGE010000046.1:0-7951 GCA_964518415.1 uncultured Muribaculaceae bacterium | reverse complement strand
ATATCCAACGCAATCAACTAATCTAATTTTAGTTTCAAATTCATCTATTTTTATGGTAGCAGCATTACTTGGAACAAATTTAGGCTCAGTAGTCATAATAGTTTTTCCTTGAGCAGATTGCGGTATTTCATCAAGTGTTCTTTTTTTCTCATATTCATCATCTATATTTGGAACAACTAATGTTTCAATTACCTTCTTAATAAAAGTAGATTTACCTGTTCTAACGGCTCCTACAACACCTAAATATAAATCTCCGCCAGTACGCTCACTAATACTTTTTATAATATCTATCTTATCCATTTAATCCCTACTTTCTAACTAACTATATGTGTGAAAAAAGCAGAGTATTACGATTTAAATCATTTTATCTAAGTTTTTTGGGATTTTATTCTCTTTAACTGCTTCAATTATTTTATCTTCTTTTTCTTTTGATACTTTTTTTCCTGTTAAAGTACTTAATTCATTTATTACCTCTCTTAATGTGGCTTCATTTTTTAAATCATTTTTTTGAAGCTTTTCTGCTAACTTTAAAATTGTATCCTTGCTAACATTTGTCTTAGCCTCAACTCTATTAAAAAAACTATCTGAAAAAGACATATTACAACCTCCTAAAGTATTGTATGAAAGAAATTATTTAAATTGCTAGGAAAATGTGCTAAAATTTAGATGGGTGGTTTTTATGAATAGAATAAAAGAAATAAAAAATATAATTGAAAAAAAGAACCGTGAAATAAAAGATTATGAAGGTGCAATTGTTTACATTGATAATTTATTAGATACATATAATAAAAGCGTTAGAGCAGGAAAAATATTATCTATATCATCAGGACTATTATCTTCAATATTAATGCTTATAATATCGATTATAGTTTTTCTTACATTAAATATTTCTATTTTAGAATTATGGTATATTATTCCTTTAATTTGCGCATCATTTACTGTTGGTGTAAAGAGTTTTGTTGATGTATCAAAAAATATAGAAAAAGAAATGAATATTAATATAAATGAATTAAAACAAGATAGATTATCTAATGTATGTTTAATAAATTGTAATAAAAAGGATATTGATGAACTTAAGACTAAATTAGAAGAAGCGAACTATATTTTAAATGAATCATGCATTAATTATGCTTTTGTTGAAGATGAATTAATTTATAGTGGAGATAAAGAAAAAGTTAAAATTTTAAAATTAAATAAAAAAATATAAATTGTTATTTAATTTATAATTTAAATGTGTTAGAATATTTGCTAGGTGATTAAAGTGAGTGAAAATTTTAACGAATTTTTAGCTAATAGAGTAGAAGAATTAAAGAATAAAAAAAGTTCTTTAGAATCTTCAAATGAAAAAATGTTGGATACTAATTACAACATAAATAAAAAGCTTGAAGACTATCAAAAAAAAGTAAATAAAAGAAAAAAATTTCATTTGTTACTTGGACTTATAGGAACAATTATTTTAAATCTTTTGGTAATTAAAACAACTAATTTTTTAAATGTCGATTTATCTAAATTTGGTTTACTCACATTTAGCTTAATAGAATCAATTCCTTTGCTTGTTGGAATTCACAATTTTAATAACACTAAAGAAGAAATTGAAAAAGAAATGGATATAGATTGTAAGGGATTAAAATCTAGTTATGATTTAAATGAATCTAAAATAAAAGAAAATAATAAAAATATATCAATAATCAATGTTAAATTAAATGAGATTAGTTATTTGAAACAAGTATCTGATATTTATGAAAGTGGTTCTATTGATGATATAATAAAAGAAGAGTTAAGTAATGAACTTTGTGAGAGTAAATCTAAAACATTAGTGTTAAAAAAGCATTAATGTTTTTTTTATGCATATTTTATAGTATGAAAAAAGTGAGACTACATAGTAAAAGTAAAATGAATCCTTTAACTTTAATTTTATTATTAATATTTCTTTTTATTGTTTCTTTAATTTTTATATTTAATTATATTGGTAAAAATCTATCTAGTAAGGTTGAAGAATATAGTGTGGTTGAGGCAAAAAAAATAATATCAAATTTAATTAATGAATCAATTGAAAGCGATGTTATTGATTCACTTAGAAATGATTTATTCTTAAAAAAAGATAATTCAGTTGATTTTGATTCGTATAAGATTAATAGACTTGTTGTTTTAATTAATAAAAATTTAAAAGAAAACTTATATAAACTTGAGAAGGGGAAAATAGAACTTGATGGAATAGAACTTTTAAAAGATAAATCAAAAGTAAAAAAAGGAGTTATTTATGAGATTCCAACAGGTATTATTTTTAATAATGCATTACTTTCTAATATAGGACCTAAAATACCTGTTAAACTTCATATGCTTGGAGATTCTAATGTACAAGTAGATACAAAAATTACTGACTATGGAATTAATAATGCAATTATAGAAGTTTACGTTAAAATATGTGTAAGCGAACAGATGGTGCTTCCTTTTTCAAGTAAAAGAGTTGTAGTAGAGGAAAGTATTCCAATAGCTATTAAATTAATAGAAGGAAATATTCCTAGTTATTATTCTGGCGGAGTTCCTTTTTATTTAAATGAATATGGTAAAACAAAAAAATAAATGATATAATTAAGTTGGTGATACTATGAAATATGTAATATTAAATGATATAAAATATGAACTTATTGAAAATTATAAAGATGGATTTAATACAGATGAGGTTGTTAATAAAGCAACAGATTATTTTAATGATTATGATTATATATTTGGTGATTGGTCATATGGTAAACTTCGACTTAAGGGATTCTGTAAAAAAGAAAACAAATTATTTAAACCAGTCAATGACTTTTCTAAAAAAGAAGAATATATAAAAAATAATTGTGCATATGGATGCAAATATTTTGTTTTAGAAAAAATGAGTGAAAAATAAAAAAGATATCAAGTTATTTCTTGATATCCATTATAACAGGAAGGATAATTGGACGTCTTCCTGTTTTTTCATATGTATAATTTGATAATGCAGTAACGATTTCACTTTTAATTTCGCCAAATCCGTTTTGATTATTTATTTTATTTAATATTGCTTTTTTACTTAAGTTTTCTAACTCACGTAATAATTCTTCATTTTCATTAACTTGAACAAATCCTCTAGTAGTTATATTAACTCTACCAAGTAGTTCTTTATCTTTCATGTTTATATTGGCGATTACTACTATAATTCCATCGTTTGCCATTATCTTTCTATCTTTCATGACAATTGAACCAGTAGATCCTATTCTGTTACCATCAACATAAGTGTCTCCAGCTTCAACTGTACCAGCTCTTTTTATCTCACCTTTATACATTGATAAAACGTCTCCGTTTTGTAATACAAATGTGTTTTCTTTTGGAATGCCACATAGTTGAGCAATATCAGCATGTTTTTTAAGCATTCTATATTCTCCATGGAATGGCATTACATATTTAGGTTTTATAAGTCGGATCATTAGTTTAAGCTCTTCTTCGTTAGCATGTCCTGATGTATGAACGTCACTAAGTGATGTATTTGTATATACTTTAACACCTTTCATATAAAGTTTATTTATTGTTCTAGATATATTAATCGCATTACCAGGAATGGCAGATGATGAGAATACTACAACATCATCAGGCATAAGCTTAATTTGTTTATGAGTACCTTCAGCAATTCTTGATAAAGCCGCTAAAGGTTCACCTTGAGTACCTGTACATAAAATACATACTTTCTCAGGTGGCATATGATTTGCTTCTTCAGGTGTAACAAATATATCTTTATGTTTAATATATCCACCTTGAATTGATATTTCAATATTGTTATCCATTGATCTACCAAATGTAGCAATCTTTCTTCCTGTTTTTTTACAATTATCTACAATATGTTTTAAACGATATATGTTAGATGCGAATGTCGCAATAATAACACGGCTTTTTGAATTTTTTAAAATTTCATATAAAGCAACGTCAACTCTTGATTCACTTTTACTAAATCCTTCAGATAAAGCATTTGTACTATCACTTAAAAGTAGTGTAGCGCCATGTGCTCCAATAGAAGCCATTTTATGTAAATCAGCCATTGTACCAATTGGAGTTAAGTCAAATTTAAAGTCTCCAGTTGTAACAATTGTTCCGTTTGATGTAGTTATACATATACCATGTGAATCAGGTATAGAGTGAGTTGTTCTAAAGAATGTAACTTCAAAGTTTTTAGTTTTTACTTTAGTATTTTCATCATATGTTATTAAGTTTTTATATTTTATGTTTCTTTCATCTAATTTTTTTCTAATTAAACCAACTGCTTGGTTTGGAGCATATATGGCAGGTATATTTAAAGTTTGTAGAATAAATGGAATACCTCCTATATGATCCTCATGTCCGTGTGTTATAAATATAGCTTTGATTTTACTTTCATTTTTCTTTAAAAATGTAAAATCAGGTAATACGTAATCAATTCCCATTAAATCATTTCCGGGAAAAGTTATTCCGACATCAGTAATGATTATTTCATTACCATGCATCATACAATACATGTTTTTTCCGACCTCACCAAGACCGCCAAGAGCAAATATCTTAGTATCTGTGTCTTCAAAAAATTTCATAAAATCTCCTTTCTTTAAAAGCAATAAATAATCAACTACATAATTATATCTTTTTTTTATCAATTTGTCCAGTTTTCGTTGATTTTATATATTATTAGATATATAATATTTAAACGAAATGGGGGATAATAATGTATACTAGATATGCGATAATGAATGACAAAATAATAGCAATAGATGAAGAATGTAATATGAAAGCTTTCGATAAAACAGATAATATAGATGAAATATTAGACTTAGAAAATAGACTTGATGTGTTAAAAATTAAAAGTGATTATATTGATTATAATGTAAGAGAATTAGAAAACAAATATAAAAACAAGAAATTTTTAAAGCAAAAATTATCTAAATTATTATGTAATGTAAATTTATTATTTTTAATAATTATAACTATTAATGTTATTATAAATCCATCATTATTGATATCAGCTTTAATATTTTTAGGTTGTTCCGAAGTTTTAGTATTATCTATGTTTGAAGTTTTAGCTAAATTAGCTAAAGATGAATATAATATTAAATTAGATATGTTAAAAGATCAAGTTGAGATTAATAGTGAGGAAATTTCTGATATAGAACAACGTTTGATGGATTTAAAAAGAAATACTAAGTCATTTGATTTAAAATGTAATGATCTTAGTCAAATTGAAAAATTAAAAAATCTAAGAGATACATATGTAACAACATATGGTCTTACTGATAATGATAAGACAAAGAAACTTAAATAGTTTCTTTTTTTACGATTTTACTATATAATTTAAGTAGGTGATAGAATGTTTACAGATAAAATAGAAATTGATGATTTAAAGATATATGTTGGTGATTCTGATAAAGTTAAAATTATAAAAGGAGAAGATGATGTAAAAATTATTGATACTACAAATCTTATTGAATTATATGATGAGAAAATTGAAAATCAAAATAGAGCTATTAAGTATTATCAAAATAAAATACGTCATAGAAAATTTATGAAACAAATTTTAGCAGATAAACTAATTTTTATTTATTTGATTTTTTTACCTATTGTTTTAATTTCTATGCACAATACTACATTTACATTAGGCTTTATTTATGCATTAGGATTTTCAATTGTTTTAGATGCTTCAGATAAATTAGATAAATCAGCTCGTGATGACTGTATGAGAAAAATAAATAAATTTAACGAAAATATTAATAAATATTCTCTTGATCTTATTTGTCTGCAAGATAAGCTTTATAAGTTAGAAAAAAGGAATGAAGTAAAAGAAGTTCATATTGAAAAAATAAATGATATAGAGGAACTTAAGAAAATAAAACAAACATTTATTGATGAATATAATATAAAGGAAAAAGAAAAAACATTAATTAAAAGGTAGTGATATTATGTATAATAAATTTGCAATTTTTGATGACTGCGCTATTTATATTGATGAAGAAGAAGGACTTGTTAAATTAGTTAAAAATGATAAAGGATTAGAAGCAGCTAACTTAGAAAATAGTGTTAAGTCATTAAAAAAGGAAATTAATAGAGACAAGAAAAAAGCAATGTTATTTAAAAGTAAGAATATTTTAAAAAGAATAAAGAATTTAGAGTCTCATTTAAATTTTTTTGAAGAAAGATTTATGGAGGAAGAAAACAAGCTTGATAGTGATTATGCAACATTACAAGATATTAGTAGAATAGGTAAAGAACTAAAAAAAGAAAAGAAACTATAAATTAGTTTCTTTTTTAATCTAGTAATTTATACTTAAATAGTGTAAAATTATATAGTAAGGTGATAATTATGGGACTATTTGATAAATTTAAAAATGCTTTTAAAAAAGAAGAAGTAAAAGAGACTAAAGAATATGAAGTAGGGTTAGAAAAAACACGTAAAGAATTCACATCAAAACTTAATTTGCTTAATATGAAACATAATATCATTGATGAAGAATATTATGAAGAGTTAGAAGATATTTTAATTACTTCTGATATAGGTGTTACTACAGTAATGTCTTTTATGGATAAATTAAGAAAACGTGTAAAGAATGAAAATATAACAAGTGTAAATGAACTTAAAGAAGTTATAGTAGATGAGATGTTTATTATTTATGTTCAAAATGAAATAATAGTTAATAAAATAAACTATAATGAATCTGGTCCAACTGTTATATTATTTGTAGGAGTTAATGGTGTTGGTAAAACAACAACTATTGGTAAAATTGCTAATAAGTTAAAAAATGAGGGTAAAAAAGTATTACTTGTTGCTGCCGATACCTTTAGAGCAGGTGCTATTGAACAATTACACGAATGGGGTAAGAGAATTGATGTAGATGTTGTATCTAATGAATCAACTGATCCATCTAGTGTTGTATTTGATGGTGTTACTAAAGCTAAGAATGAAGGATATGATGTTGTTTTAATTGATACAGCAGGAAGACTTCAAAATAAAGTTAATTTAATGAATGAATTAGATAAGATGAATAAAGTAATAGGTAAAATTATACCTGATGCTCCTCATGAAACTTTACTTGTAATTGATGCAACTACCGGTCAAAATGGTATTCAACAAGCTAAAAGCTTTAAAGAAATCACAAATATAACAGGTATTGTTTTAACTAAACTAGATGGAACTGCTAAAGGTGGTATAGTCTTAGCTATTAAAGATAGTGTTGGAATACCTGTTAAATATATAGGCCTAGGTGAAGGTAAAGATGACTTAAAAGTCTTTGATATAGAAAAATATATATATGGCTTATTTAGTGAAATGGGTGAGTAATATGAAAAAATTTGGAATTAGTTTACAATTTATCCTAGCAATTTTACTTTTAATTGTTTTAATAACAGGAATATTTGTTAAAAACTTAGAAAATATATGGATTAGTATAATGGGAATACTTTTATTAGTGCTTAGCTATAATAACTATACAACATATAAAAGAAAATATATGACTCCAGTTTACTTAATATTTGGTATAATAGTATTAATAACAGTAGTAGTAGGTGTTATTAATGGATAATAGATTATATTTAATTGACTTATATGATTTATATGGAGAGTTATTAACAGATAAACAACAAGCTTATTTTGAAGATTATTATTTTGATAATTTAACTTTACAAGAGATAGCTGAGAATAATGATATATCAAGAAATGCTGTTCATAAACAATTAAAAGAAGCAGAAGATAAATTAAATCATTTTGAAAATATTTTAAAAATATATAATAAGAATAAAAGAATAAAAGAAATATGTGAAAATTTAAATGAAGAATATAAAAACAAAATTTTAGATATTTTATAAGGGGAAGATAATATGTTTGAAAAAATAATTTATATTAGTAATGAAATTGCTAAGATTAAAGTATCAGGAGAATTAGAAAGTAACATCATGAATATGCATGTCATATTTGAAGATG
>CAZFGE010000045.1:0-8224 GCA_964518415.1 uncultured Muribaculaceae bacterium | reverse complement strand
GAAATATGTCGAATAAGGTTTAAAATATAAAAAAACACCAATATTAATATTAGGTGATTTAATGAAAAATATAAGTATATGGAAAGATTCTATAGAATTAAAGAAATTTAATAAATTAGAAAGTGATAAAAATGTAGATGTTTTAATAATAGGTGGAGGTATAACTGGTATAAGTACTTTATACCATTTGTTAGATTCAAATAAAAGAATAATGCTTGTTGAACAAAATAAAATAGGATTTTCTACAACAGGTAACAGTACAGGTAAACTTAACTATTTACAAAATGATTTAATAGATAAAATAAAAGATAACTATAATGATTCTTTTGCTCTTAACTATATAAATTCTCAAATTGATACAATAAGTGAAATGGTTAATTTAATTAAGAAAAATGAGTTAGATTGTGATTTAGAAAAAGTGAATAGTTATATATATACAAATAATTTAAATGAAGTAGAAAAGGTTAAAGAATTAGAAAACTTTTTACTTGATAATAATATAAAAACATATCATAAAAATTTAGATATAGTTGACTCTAAATATATGTTTTATGTAAAAGATACATATTTAATTAATCCTATTAAGTTTTTATATGGGCTAATTAATGGACTAGAAGACTTTATATATGAAGATACATCTATTAAAAAAATAGAAGAGTGTGATAAAGGATATATCTGTTATACTGATAAATTTAAGATAAGAGCTAAATATGTTGTTATAGCTAGTCACTATCCATATTTTAATATACCTTTTTTATTTCCTTTAAAAGGACATTTAGAAAAGTCTTATTTAAGTGCATCTAAATGTAATAACTATAAACTATCTTTAATTAGTTATAGTAATCCTTTTATATCTATTAGAAATTATAAAGATTATTTAATATATTTATCTAATTCAAGATGTATTGATAAGAATGTATGTGATAAAAAGAATTTTAATGAATTATTAAAGAAAGTTAGTGATTTAAATTTAAAACCTGATTATTTATGGAGTAATATAGATATTATGACTAATGATTCGCTTCCTTATGTAGGTGAGATAAAAAAACATATGTATATAGGAACGGGCTATAATACTTGGGGTTTAACTAATGGCTTTTTAGCTGGTTCTATAATAGCTAGTATGATTAAAAGAAAAAAACATAAATATAAAAAAATATTTGATCCAAATAGAATTATTTCAAATAATCTATCTAGTTCTATATCAGATATTACTAAAAATATAAATGGTTTTATAAAAGGAATTAAAGGAAAGTATAAATGTACTCATATGGGGTGTGGTTTAATTTATAATGAGATAGAAAACACTTTTGATTGTCCTTGCCATGGATCTCGTTTTGATGAATTTGGTAATGTTATAATGTCTCCTGCTAATAAAAAGATTGATGTTGAGGATTAAATATGATAGATGGATATCAAATCAAAAAAGTAAATGGCGAAGATGTTTTATTTATATATTTAGACTTTAATTATGAATTTGGAAGTTTTGATTTATCTCAGCATAAAGATAATATAAAAAGCATTATAGAAAGATTTATTAAAGATGCTAAAATAGCTTTTATGGGTACAACTGTTATGCTTACAATAGGTACTCTAACACTTCCTCTTAAGATAGATAATAGTGTTAATTTAATGAATCAGACTAATATTTTAAATAAAGTAAATATAAGTGCCTTAGAAAAATTAGAAAATAATATACCTAATGAAATAGAAGAGAAAAATAGTAATGTTATTATAGAACTTCCAAATAATTCAACTAATAATATAGATGTAACTAAAACTGATGTAATAGAAAAAACAAATAGTATAATTGAAGAAAATAAAATAGATTATAATGATATTAAAGAAGAAAGTAAAATAGAAAATAATGAAATAATAGTAGATAACAATATATATGTAAGTGTTGTTAAAAATGGCGAAGTATTAAAGCTAGAACTAGAAGAATACGTGACGGGTGTAGTTGCAGCTGAAATGCCTGCATCATTTAGTTTAGATGCATTAAAAGCTCAAGCAGTACTTGCTAGAACTTATGCATTAAAAGCAATGAAAACAGGTAAAACATTAACTAGTAGTAATGCTACTCAAAATTATAAAACAACTCTTGAACTTAAAAATATGTGGGGTGGTTCTTTTGATACTTATTTTTATAAAGTAAAAAGAGCAGTAGATGATACAAAAGGATTATATTTATCATATAATAATGATTTTATAGAAGCTGTTTATCACTCAACTAGTAATGGTTATACAGAAGATTCTTCTTATGTATGGGGTAATAGTTTTCCTTATTTAGTTAGTGTAGAAAGTATTTATGATAATACTAATCAATCATTTTATATGGAAACATTTCTTTCATATGAAGATTTATCATCTAAATTAAATGATTTAATTACATATGATACAGAATTTAGTATAATCTCATATACAACTAGTGGTAGAGTAGATAAAATTTCCATTAACAATAATATATATAGTGGTATAAAGTTAAGAGAAAAACTTGGTCTTAGATCAACTTCATTTGAAATAGAAAAAAATAGTGCGGGTGTTGTTTTTAAGACTAAAGGATATGGCCATGGTGTTGGAATGAGTCAATATGGTGCTAATGGAATGGCTAAAAATGGATATAACTATAAAGATATTCTAACTCACTATTATCCGGGTACAATCTTAAAAAATATCTAAATAATATTTCTTTTTTGATGATTTTTTGGTATCATTATTATGGTGATAATATGATAAGAAAATATTTGATAGTTTTTTTAATATCAATGGTACCTATAATAGAACTTAGAGGAGCAATTCCTTATGCAGTTGGATTTAAGCTACCTTTGATTCCTAGTTATATAACAGCAATATTAGGTAATTTAGTTCCTGTACCTTTTATATTTTTATTTGCTCGTAAAATACTTGTTTGGGGAAGTAATAAAAAATATATTGGTAAATTCTTCTCTTGGTGTTTAAGAAAAGGAGAAAGTGGAGGAGAAAAATTAAAAGCTAAAGCTAAAAATGGAATATATGTAGCTCTTCTTTTATTTGTTGGTATTCCACTTCCTGGAACAGGTGCTTGGACAGGTACACTTGCAGCATCTATTCTAGATTTAGATTTTAAAAAAAGTGTGGTAGCAATCTTTCTAGGTTTAATTTTAGCTAGTATTATAATGATGCTTTTATCACTTGGAATTAGAGGTGTTTTAGCGTGAGAAAGAAACTTATTTTTGCTTGCATTTTAGCTATCCTTATAATTTGTTTAATATGTTTAGATAAAGTTATTTTAGATAAAAAGAATACGCTTAAATATGATAAAGTAATTAAACTTAATGTTGGAGATAAAATAATATATTCTATTTCTAATGATACAACAATTAAATGGGATAATATAAAAGATGAAGATGGTATTATTTATTACACTGGTACTTATAAAGGTGTTATCTCATATAAAAATAAAGAGTATCCTATAACTATGATTGTTGAAGATAAGGAAAAACCAACTATTGAAGGAGTTCATGATATAGAGACTAATGTTGGAAGTAATGTAGATTTATTTGAAGGTATTACTATATCTGATAACTCTCATGATGAGATAAAAAAAGAAATAGTAGGTAGTTATGATTTTAATAAAACAGGTGTTTATAATTTAACTATAAAAGTTACTGATAAAAGTTCTAATGAAGCAACAAGTAATTTTAAATTAACTGTTAAAGAAAAAAATAAAAAGGTAAATACTAAGACTTCATCAAAAGGATATAAAATAGAAGAGATTTCAGGTATTACTTATGTTAATGGAATTTTAATTGCTAATAAAACATATAGTCTACCTAAGACATATAATCCAGGAGGACTTTTAAAAGATTTTACTGATAACTTTGAACTAATGCGTAAGGATGCATTAAAAGAAGGTATTGAGTTGAAAGTTGTTAGTGGTTTTAGATCTTATGATATACAAAACAATCTATATAATAGATATGTAGCTCGTGATGGAAAAAAAGAGGCTGATACTTATTCAGCTCGTCCAGGACATTCTGAACATCAATCAGGCCTAGCTGCAGATATTAATAGTGTTGATAATAATTTTGGTGAAACTAAAGAAGGAAAATGGCTTAGTGATAATTGCTATAAATATGGTTTTATCTTAAGATATCCAAAAGGCAAAGAATCTATTACTGGTTATATTTATGAATCATGGCATATTAGATATGTTGGTGATATAGCAAAAGATCTTTATAACAATGGTAATTGGATATCACTAGAAGAATATTTAGGTATTACAAGTCAATATAAATAGGAGGGCATATGAGTAAAGTTGTATTAATTGGATGCGGTAATGTTGGTATGAGTTATGCTTATGCATTATTAAATCAAAGAACTCATGTAACAGAACTAGCTTTAATAGATTTAGATGAAAGAAGAATAGAAGGAGAGGTAATGGATTTAAACCATTGCTTAGCTTTCGCACCTAGTAAGATGAATATTCATAAAGGTACATATGAAGATTGCAAGAATGCAGCTATTGTTGTAATTGCTGCAGGCGCTAATCAAAATCCAGGAGAAACTAGAATGGATTTAATTAGTAAAAATTCTAAGATATTTAAGGGGATTGTAGATAATGTTATGAATAGTGGCTTTGATGGAATATTCTTAGTTGCTACTAATCCACTTGATGTTATGACATATCTGACTTATAAATACTCTAATTTACCTAGTGATAGAGTAATAGGATCAGGAACAAGCCTAGATACATCAAGACTAAAATATATGATTGGAAGTAAGCTTGATATTAATCCATCATGCGTTAATGCATATGTGATAGGTGAACATGGTGATTCTGAATTTGTACCATGGAGTAATGCTAATATTGGACTTCAAAACATTAAAAATTTCTTAAATGAAGAAGAACTTGATAATATATATAGAGAAGTTAAAAATGCAGCATATGAAATAATTGATAGAAAAGGTGCTACATATTACGGAATTGGTATGTGCTTAGTTAGAATTACCAATGCTATTTTAGGTAATGAAAATTCTATTATTTGTGTTTCAACTTATGACTCTACAAATGACGTTTATGTAGGACTTCCTGCTATTATAAATAGAACTGGTGCTCATAAAAGAATATTCTTTGAATTAAATGAGGAAGAGACAGATAAACTTCAAAATAGTATTGATATAATAAAAGATGCAATTAAAAGTATAGAAGAATAGTAATTCTTCTTTTTTTTTAAAATTTATAAATAAGTGTTTAATAAATATTTCTTTTTTGCTATAATAAATATGGTGGTTGTATGAAGGATATCATGATAGATGAGAATACTTATAATCAAGTAAATGATAATACATTAGACAGCTATGAAAGCTTCATAGAATCTAATCCTATTGTTACTGATTTTAGTAGTTGGCTTAAAAAAAATAATAAAAGAGAAGAAAAAATTGAATCAAAAAAAGTTGAATTAGATGAAAAACTTAAAAAGGATGAAGATTATAGATATATTCCATCACTTGTTTGGATGGAGATGTATTTACCACGTTTTGAAATGGTGTATGGTAAATTTAAATATTCAAAAAATGGTATAACAAATAAACAAAAATGCGAAGAATTACTACATTATTATGAAAAAAAATGTGGTGTTAAAAGAGTGGAAGAAATTATTAGAAAAAGACCACATAAAGGAATATTACGTTGATTAAGCATTGTTACGTACATATTCCTTTTTGTTCATCTATATGTTCTTATTGTGATTTTCCTAAAATGCTTTATGAGAAAAAATATATTAATAGTTATTTAGATTCTCTACAACGTGAAATAAAAGAAATATATAAAGACGATATAATTGATACTTTATATATAGGTGGAGGGACTCCAAGTAGTTTATCGCTAGATGAATTAAAAAGACTTTTTGATATATTAAAGGTATTTAAATTAAGTGAGTCTTATGAATATACAGTAGAATGTAATTTAGAAAATTTGGATATTGATAAACTAAAATTATTTAAAAGTTATGGCGTTAATAGACTATCTATTGGTGTTCAAACATTTAATGAAAAATATTTAAGTTTTTTAAATAGAAAAACATGTGATACATCTATTATAGAGAGTGCTAAAAAGCTAGGATTCAATAATATCAATGTTGATTTAATATATGCTTTAAAAGATGAGACTTTAGAAGATTTAGATAAAGATTTAGATAAGTTCTTATCTTTAGATATTAATCATATTTCTACATACTCATTAATTATTGAAGATAACACAGTTTTATCAATAAATAACATAAAACCAATTGATGAAGATATAGATTTTGATATGTATAACTTGATATGTAAAAAATTAAGTGATAATGGTTACATTCATTATGAGGTTAGTAATTTTGCTAAAACTGGATATGAATCAAAACATAATCTTGCTTATTGGAATAATCAAGAATACTATGGATTTGGACTTGGAGCAGCTAGTTATATAGATAGTATTAGAATTACAAATACAAAAAGTATATTTAAGTATATTAATGGTGAATATAGATATTTAGAAGAAAAATTAGATAAATCTGATAAAATGGAATATGAAATGATCTTAGGCCTTAGAAAAATGAAGGGCGTAAATATTATTGATTTTAAGAATAAATATGGGGTATCAATTGATGAATATTTTAATATTGAAAAATTGTTAAAGGAAGGAAAATTAATTAAAGAGGATGGATATATAAAGATAAGTAGTGATTATATATATTTATCTAATGATATTTTAATTAATTTTATAGGTGAAGAATGAATAAAGTAGATTATTTTAATAAAGAATATGAAATGATTAAAAACCCTAAATATAGAGAAAACTTAAAGAAATTAGTAGATATGTTACCTGATTATTTCTTTAAAGTAGCAGCATCTTCAACAGGTAAATATCATCCATCTTTTACACTAGGTGATGCAGGACTTGTTAGACACTCTAAAGCTGCTTTTAGAATTGGATATGAACTACTTAATAATAATACAATAGGAAGTGTATTTAATGACTCAGAAAAAGATTTAATGTTATGTGGACTACTTGTTCATGATGGGTTAAAACATGGGTTAGTTGAATCAAAATATACAGTATTTGAACATCCTATTTTAATGGCTAATTATATTAGAGAAAATAAGGATTTATTCACTTGGACTGATGGTGAGATTAATTTTATAGCAGGTGTTATTGAGACACATATGGGTGAGTGGACAGTTGACTATAAAGGAAACGAAGTGTTAACTAAACCAAGTAATAAATATCAAAAATTTGTCCATATGTGTGACTTTTTAGCAAGTCGTAAATTCTTAGATATTAAGTTTGATAATAATGATATAGCTGAATAGAAAGAATTATCTTTCTTTTTTTGTTAAAAATTAAAAAAATGTTTTGTTTTTTAGGTAAATGTGTTATACTATATATATGATAGGGAAGAATAAAAAGGAGAGATAAATATGGATAATATGGAAGTAATGACTCCAATCGATGATTTTACTAATCCAGAAGAAGTAATTGAAGAAATCAAAGAAGAACCAGTGGTAGAAAGAGAAGAGGTAAAAGTTGAACCTCAAGTTCAACCAAATAACGAAAGTGTTTCTGCAAGTACAGAATACACTAGATCTACTTCTAATTTTGAAAGTTTATTCGATAATCTTTATAATGATGTTGCGGGTGCTAATAATTTTATAAGTAATCTAATTGAACAAAAGAAAAATGTTGGCGTTAGTGAACAATATTTAGAGGAAGAAAAAACTAAATTAGAAAAAGCTAAAGCTGATTTTGAGGCATATGTAAGTGGACAAAAAGAAGCAATTGAACTTGAAAAGCAAAGAATTTCTGAATATGAAAAAGCTCAAAAAGTTCGTTTAGAAAATGAACAAAGAGCATTTAATGATGAAGTTGTTGCTACAAGACGTGATTTAGAA
This sequence comes from uncultured Muribaculaceae bacterium, assembly GCA_964518415.1. GTDB lineage: Bacteria > Bacillota_I > Bacilli_A > RF39 > UBA660 > CAJOJO01. Next base: position 313 of record CAZFGE010000045.1, on the reverse strand, counting down.
TTAGAGTCTACTACAAACAAAAATGAGTCTGCTAAACTTTCAAATGAGAAACTAGAATTTGAAAGATATAAAGCATCTGAAGAAGAAGCTTTAAAAATTGCTAATGAAAAATTAGAAATGGAAAAGGCAGAATTTGCTAAAACAAAAGAAATTGATAGTTCTAAAATTGAAGCAGAAAGAAATAAAAATCAATTAGATAGAGAAACATTTGAAAAAGAAAGTAAAAATACCGCTGAAAGACTTAGACTTGCAAATGAAGAATTAGAAAATGCAAGAAAAGAATTTGAAAAATATAAAGATGTTGAAAAACAAA
>CAZFGE010000044.1:0-8450 GCA_964518415.1 uncultured Muribaculaceae bacterium | reverse complement strand
AGTAATAAAAGAGTGCGAACTATCACTAGAGACATTTTTTGATAGCAAAAATATTAATATATGTATCAATACCGTTATACATAAAAAAAATATGGACGATATAGAAAATATATATAATATTATAAAAAATTATAAATGCATAAAAAAATGGCAAATATTTCAATTTATGCCTATTGGACCTATGGGAAGAAAGAATGCAGACTTATTTGAAATTAATTTAAAAAGTTTTAATAAAGTTAAAAATAAAATTGGAAAATTAAATAAAAATCAAAATTTAATAATAAATTTTAAATCAGCCGATGAAAGATCTTATAATTATATGTTAGTTAATGCATCTGGAAAGGCGTATAAAGTTGATTTAAATAATAAAGTAGAGATATTTGGCCAAATTGAAGATAAGTCATCATGGGACAATATATTAAATAATTTATTTTAAAGAAAAGTTTATTTAAAAAATTATATTATTAAAAGTAGAGTTACTTATCTTTAATAAAATATTAGTTTGTATTATAAAAATAATTATGGTAGAATATTATATAATTTATATGAGGAGGAATATTATGTTCGATATAGAAGAAACATTGAAATTTTTATTAAAAGGTACTTCTGGTAATGATGAAGAAGCTTTAAGAAAAAAACTTACTGAAGTTTATAATGAAGGTAGAACTTTGAGAATTAAATTTGGAATGGATCCATCAGCTCCAGATATTCATCTAGGCCATGCGGTTGCTTTGAGAAAACTTAAACAATTACAAGATTTAGGACACACAGCTGTAATAATAATTGGTGGTTTTACTGGCGCAATAGGTGATCCAAGTGGTAAATCAAAAACTCGAAATCAATTAACTAAAGAACAAGTAGAAAATAATGCTCAAACATATTTGAATCAAATATTTAAGGTTATTGATATTGAAAAGACAGAACTACATAATAATAGAGAGTGGTTTGAAAAAATGACATTTAGTGATGTAATTGAATTATCAAGTAAAGTTACAGTTGCCAGAATGCTTGAAAGAGATGATTTTGCTAATAGATATGCTAATCATAAACCAATTGCAGTTCATGAATTCTTTTATCCATTAATGCAAGCATATGATTCTGTTGTTGTAAATGCTGATATAGAACTTGGAGGTACAGATCAAACGTTTAATGTTATGATGGGAAGAAATATACAAAAAGATTACAATGTTTCTCAACAGGTTCCATTATTTATTCCACTATTAGTTGGTATTGATGGAAAAGAAAAAATGTCTAAGTCATTAGGTAATTATATTGGCGTTAATGAAGATGCAAAAGATATGTATATAAAGATAATGAAAATACCAGATGATATGATTATTTCATATTTTGAATTAACTACAGATGTTCATCCTGATAAAATTGCTAATATATCAAAATTACTTAAAAGTGGTGAGGTTAATCCTAGAGATATTAAAATGCTTTTAGCAAGAGATATTATTTCTTTATATCATACACCTGAAGAAGTTAAAAAAGCTGAAGATAATTTCGCAGCATTATTTCAAAAAAAAGATATTGATGTTGAATTGCCTGTAATTGAATTTGATGAAAACTTATTTGATGAAAATGGAATGTATTCAATATTAGATTGTATTTTATTGACTGGCAAATATAAGTCAAGAAGCGAAGTTAGAAGGTTATTACAACAAGGTGCAGTTAAAATAAATGGTGAGAAAACGTCAGAATTACTATTTGTGCCTGAAAATGATATGGTTATTAGTGTTGGCAAAGGTATGACTTTTAAATTAGCAAAATCTAATAATAAAAATTTAGAATTAAAAAAAATATAAAAAAATATTACAATTGTTAAATATTTATGATACAATGGTATTGTTATTAAGTAATGATAAGCAATATAGTAGTTTATATATGTTATTTAATAGAGAACTTGCGGTTGGTGGAAGCAAGTAATACTATATAGATGAATTACACTGCTTGGAGCTTAATCGTGTAATTACGTTATAAATTAATAAGTGCATAGATATTAATCTATGAAATAAGGTGGTACCGCGATAATTCGTCCTTAAGATGATTATCGCGTTTTTTTTGAAAGAGAGGATAGTTAGAATGATGACAAAAGAAGAAAAAATAGAATTAATAATTAGAAGGGGTGTACAAATTTTTAATGAGGATTCATTGAGAAAAAAATTGAATGGCAATAAGAAATTGATAATTAAATTTGGTGCTGACCCATCAAGACCAGATTTACATTTAGGTCATACTGTATCTTTAAGACTGCTAAAAGATCTTCAAGATTTAGGACATGAAATAGTTTTTGTAATAGGTGATTTTACTGCAATGATTGGTGATCCATCTGGAAGAAGTAAAACAAGACCTGCGCTTACTTTTGAAGAAACAAGAAAAAGCGGTGAAACTTATTTTAAACAAGTTACAAAGATTTTGGATCCAACAAAAACTAAAATAGTTTACAATAGCGAATGGCTATCAAAAATGAATTTTTCTGATATTCTAGAATTGACAGGAAAATACACTGTTGCTCGAATTCTTGAAAGAGATGATTTTTCTAATAGATTTAAAAATAATATTCCAATTGGAATTCATGAATTTATGTATCCACTTATGCAAGGATATGATTCAGTTGCTTTAAATGCAGATATTGAAATTGGAGGAACAGATCAAACATTTAATTTATTAGTAGGTCGTGAACTTCAAAAGGATTATGGGCAAGAATCACAAGATGTAATTATATTACCTTTATTAGTTGGATTAGATGGAAAAGAAAAGATGTCTAAATCTTTAGATAATTATATTGGAATTGATGAGCCTGCAAATGTAATGTATGAAAAAGCTATGAAAATACCAGATAACATTTTATTTGATTATTTTAAATTAACAACTGACATTAGTTTGGAAGAAGCTGAAAGATTAATTAAAGAAGATGTTATTTTAGCACATAAAAAATATGCTGAAGAAATTATTAAAATGTATCATGGTGAAGAATTTATTAAAGAAGCAGAAGAAAGATATAATACAGTTGCTAAAGGTGGAGTTCCAGATGATATTGAGATATTTGAAATAGAATCAAATATAATTAATGATGGAATTAATTTAATAGATTTATTAGCATTATCAAATATGGTTTCATCAAAGTCTGAAGGAAGAAGAATGATTGAACAAAATGGAATTAGCCTAAATGGTGAAAAAGAAAATGATGTTAATGCTATTGTTACAATTAAAAGCTTTATTAATAATGAATTAATAATTCAAAAAGGCAAAAAACAATTTAAAAAGGTTGTTATTAAATAATTTTTTTGGTATTAATTATATGCAAATGGAGACGGAAATAACAGTATTAGTTAAATCAGACTATGATACTTTAAAAAAAGAATTAGAACAAAATGGTTTTGTTATAAAAGAACAATTTGTATTAAGAGATATATATTTATTGAATAATAAAATTAATATATCAAATATGGATAGTTTAGATATATTGAAAAATTGCGTTTTAGTTAGAGAAGTTATTGGAATTGAAATGGAATTAGTATATAAGTACAAGAAATATGACAATAATGGTGATATTTTAGAACAAGGAAAAGTTGAATGTCCAATTACAGATGTTAAAAAAGCAATTCAATTTATGGATGCTATAGAATATAAAGAATTATTTATTATTAATGATAAGTGCATTGTATTTGCAAATGATAGAACTGAATTAATGGTTCAATTAGTTAACAATAAATATATTTTTATAGAAATGGAAGCAAAGTGTAAGTATATTGATAAAGTGTATGCTAATATTGATGGGTTAAAAGAAGATATATGCTCTTTTATATTATCAATAGATATATCAAAATTTTTTGTTAAAAAAGATGAAATTATTTTAAATGAAGTATTAAATAATAACTAATTAATATAGTGAGTTTGTTTATATAGTAATTTGACATTATATTAATCTGGATGATAATATATAATTATAAGCAATGACTTAATAGAAAGGATGTTATTTATATGAATAAAATAATATTAAATTACATGTGGTATCATATAGGTAACACTTATACTATTTGCTAAAAACAAATATAGGTATAAGTGGTTTTAATATTGCTTATACCTGTATGAATATAAAATTATCACTATGAATACAGGTTTATTAGACCTGTATTTTTTGTATTTATCTGTATAAGCAATAAATATTAATAGGAAGGTGATAATATGAAAACAATGATAACTGGTGTTAGACCCACAGGGACAATAACACTTGCCAATTATATTGGAGGAATTAAAAAATTTATTGAACTTCAAGATAAATATAATTCATTAATTTTTATTGCTGATATACATGCTCTTACAACATATATAGACCCAAGTGAACTTAAGAATAATACATATGACATAGTTGCTCTTTATTTAGCTTGTGGTGTTAACTTAGATAAAACAATTATATTTAAACAAAGTGATATTTTAGAACATTGTAACTTAGGTTATTTAATGGCTTTTCAAACAAGTGTTGGTGAACTATCTAGGATGACGCAATTTAAGTCTAAAAAAGGTAAATTAGATAAATCTGAGAAGGATACAGGGCTTTTTATATATCCAACTTTAATGGCTGCTGATATATTGTTATATTCTTCGTCAGTGGTTCCTGTTGGACTTGATCAAAGACAACATATTGAAATGACTAGAGATGTAGCCCTTAGATTTAATAAAATATATGGTGATACATTTATTCTTCCAGAATATCAAATCCCTAAAGTAGGTGCTAAGATAATGAACTTACAAAATCCAAGTGAAAAGATGAGTAAGTCAGCACCTCTAAATGATAAAGGAACAATATTTATTTTAGATGATATAGAAATAACTAGGAGAAAAATAATGTCATCAATTACAGATTCCGAAAATAAAATATATTTTGATGAAGAAAATAAACCAGGTATTTCTAATTTAATATCAATTATAGCGGCACTTAAAAACTTAAGTATTGATGAAGTTGTAGATAAATATAAAAATTATAGTTATAAAGATTTTAAAATGGTATGTTCTAATATAGTATGTAACTTTATTTTAGATGTTCAAAATAAATTTAATAAATACAGACTAGATGAAAGTTATTTAAATAATATACTTGAGGCTGGAGCATGTAAAGCAAGAATAATTGCAAGTGATAAAATGTTTGAAGTAAAAGAAAAAGTTGGATTAAAATAATTGAATGAAGTAAGTTATTTAAAAAAGGAGTGATAATATGAAAAAAGATATTTTTATAGGTGGAGCATGGCCATATGCTAACTATTTATTGCATGTTGGTCATTTGGCTGCATTATTACCAGGAGATGTGTTAGCAAAATATTATAGGGAAAATGGTGATAATGTTATATATGTTTCTGGCTCAGATTGCCACGGAACTCCAATAACTGAGCGTGCAAAGAAGGAAGGTACAACAGCAAAAGAAATTGCAACATTGTATCATAATGAATTCAAAAAAACATTTGAAAACTTAGGATTTGAGTATGATAAGTATTCTTGCACAATGGATGAACATCATCATAATTATGTTAAAGAACAATTTAAGAAATTAATTGATAATGGATATATTTATGAAAAAGAAGACGAACAAGATTTTTGCCCAAATTGTAACACTTATTTATCAGACAGAGAAATAGTTGGAACATGTCCACACTGTGGCGGAAAGAGTACGGGAGATCAATGCGATGAATGTGCAGCTTCTTTAGATTCTAATGAAGTCCTTGATAAACATTGTAAAACTTGTGGTTCTAAAACTGTTATGAAAAATAATAAACACCTATATTTTAAATTAACAGATTTTAAAAATGATTTACAAAAACTTATTGATGATAATAAAAATCGTTGGAGAAAAAATGCCGTTGGTGAAGCTCAAAAATATATTGATATGGGTTTAGTTGATAGAGCAGCAACTCGTCAATTAGACTGGGGTATCGAGGTTCCGGTTGATGGCTATGAAGATAAAAGAATATACGTATGGATAGAAGCTGTTTTAGGTTATTTATCTGTTGGACAAGAGGTTGCTGAATCTAGAGGAATTAATTTTGATGAGTTTATGTCTAATGATAATGAAAATCTTCGAACATATTATGTTCATGGAAAAGATAATATTCCATTTCATACTACAATTTTTCCTGCAATTGTAAAAGGGCTAAACAACAATTACAGATTACCTGATTATATTGTATCAAGTGCTTATGTTAATTTAAACAATGAAAAAATGAGTAAAAGTAAAGGAAATTTAATTACTGCTAATGAATTACTTGAGCAATTTAAAAGAGATACATTAAGATTCTATTTTATATTTAATGGACCTGAAGTTAAAGATACTAGTTGTTCAATTGAAGAAATAATTCAAACTCATAACAAGTTCTTAGTTGGTGGACTAGGAAATTTCGTAAATAGAAATCTTTCATTTATTAACAAAAAATTTGATGGTATTATTTCTAATGGTAATATAGATGATAGCATTGTTGAATTAACTAATAAAACATACAAACTTGCAGGAACATATTTTGAAAATGGAGAATTTAAAAATGCTTTAAATACAATCTTAGATTATATAAGTGCAGCAAATAAATATTATGATTTAAAACAACCTTGGATTGCAGTTAAAGAAAATATAAATGATTTTAATGATACAACTTATACATGTACATACATGATGGCTAATATGGCTAATATGATTTACCCAATTATGCCTGATACAGCAAATTCTATTAAGAAAATGCTTGGCCTTGACAATTGCATTTGGCATGAACAACAAATAAGTGGTGATATAAAAATAAATGATTTAGTTTTATTGTTTGAAAGAATTGATGAAAAAAAATAATTTAAGTGAAACCATAGAAACAAATGTAAAACGCAAATAGTTACAAAAACGTTACTTATTATAGTTGACAACGTTTTTCTATAATTAATATAGTAGAAAGCAGATGATAATTATGCAAATAAAAACCAATATAAAACTAGTTTTACCTAATATAAAGTATAAAGATAGTTATTATGATTTAGTTGAAAGTGCAATTAAAAATGGTGATGCATCAGAACTAGGTAATGCTTATAGGGAAAATGAAACATTTGAACAAATGTTAAAAAGATTAAGAGATAGAAGAAAAGGAAAAAACATTTCAAAAAAAGATGTTGCAGCAACTGTTTATTTTATAGTAAAAGATAATACAGTTGTTGGAACTATTGATGCAAGAAGTTATTTAAATGATAACTATTATGCTGATTTGGGTCATATTGCATACTATATAAAACCCGAAGAAAGAAAAAAAGGTTATGCTACAAAAGCTTTAGAATTAGTTTTAAAGAAATATAAAAATACTGATAGAATTTTAATTGCTTGTACCAAAGATAATATAGCTTCATCTAAAGTTATTGAAAATAATGGTGGTGTTTTAGAAAAAATATATTTGTCAGATAGATTTGGCGTTGAAATAAAAAGATATTGGATTACTAAATGAGGTGATTTATATGTATAGTATATTTTTTAGTAGAATAGAAATTGGCATTGATAATTCATTAGAACGTTTAAAGAAAATAATAAAACCGAGTTCTAAGGTATTAATATTACCTTGGACATTTCCATTTGAAATAGATGGAGATAAACTTAGTAATGAATTTTTTAAAAAAGGGGAAAGAAGATATAATAAGTATCTTTCTTCACTATTAAAACTCGGTATAAATGAGGATAATATAACAGTGGGTAATTGTTATATAGACTCTAAAGAACATTTGAAAGAATTAATTAAAAATACAGATATATTATTACTTCCTGGTGGTAATCCTGAAATGATGTTTAAAAAGGTTGTACACGATACTGAACTTTTATATGACATAAAATATTTTAAAGGAATAATTATTGGAGAAAGTGCCGGAACTTGCTTGCAACAAAAGAGATATTTTATAACAGCTAAAAATAACTATTATAAATATTTTGCTTTTTATGATGGCTTTGGAGTAATTGATGATCCATTTTATATGGATGTTCATACAATAAATAATAAGTTTTATTTAGATAAATTATCTAAAGTAGCAAAAGATACAAAAAAGGATGTATATGCTATATATGATGATGGTGTTTTAATTTATAATAGAGAAAATAACAAATTAGAGATATTTGGTCATGTAACTAAATTTGATAAATGATAAGTTTAAAGTAAAATATAATAAATGAATTTAAAATGAATGTAACTTTTATAAAAAATGTTGACAAAATTTTTAACAAATTATATAATTGAAATATGTGGGTGCTAGTATAGACTTAACGTTTTACTAGCACTTTTTTTTATAATATAGTATAATGATAGTGGTTGTATAGCCAATATAGTAGAGTGGTGATTTTGGTTGAAAGAAAAAATGTCTATTATTAATAAAATTTTAATATTAATAGTTTCGGGTATAGGGTTATTTTTAAATTTCAAAATATTGGGGTTTGCAAATAGTTT
>CAZFGE010000043.1:0-8503 GCA_964518415.1 uncultured Muribaculaceae bacterium | reverse complement strand
CATTTATCTTTATTTCTTCAGTGTTCTTCATTTAATCACCTATTTTCTAAGTCGTTTTTCATAATCATTATAATCATGATTTTTAACTTCATAATCAAAATCATTATTTAATGGATAGTATTCTTCAAACATTTTGCTTAATTCGTGAAGCACCATTTTCAAATACTTTAATGATTTAATCATAAAATCTTTTGAATTTTTACTGTCCTTTATCATAATATACCTATTTTTCTATATTTTCTTTGATGTAATTTAGAAGTGTTGTAACACGGTCATACTCCATTCTTTTAGGACCGATTAGAGCAATTGTACCTTCTTCACCATCAACATTATATTTTGTCTTTATTATAGTCATATCATCATCAAATTCATTTTCGCTACCAATATATATGTTAACACCATTATCTTCTTCTTTTATTTTATTAATTAAACTCTTATCTTCAAATTTATCTAAAATATTTTTCATTTTATCTATATCATTAAATTCAGGTTGTTTTAACATATTATTAGCTCTATTAACTCTTACCTCAGCATCTTCCTTAAATTCATTAAATACATTATATAATGCATCAAATATCGCTTTTTGTTGTTTTACGGAAGTTGCTATTTGAGGTTTTACCTCTAACTCTAGCTTCATACTAACTTCATCAATAGGTGTTCCAACAATAAATCTATTAATTAAATCGACAGTTTGTTTTATCTCTAGTGGTGATACTACTTCATTAGTAGATACATTTCTACTTTCTACATGTCCTTTATCAGTAATTACGATAGCCACCATACTAGTCTCACTAATTGGAACAACTTCTACTTTGCTTATTTTATTTTCACTTGATGATTTACCTAAGACAATTGACGTATAGTTTGTTAAATCAGATATAATCTCCATACTTTTTACAATTGCGTCTGAAAGTTGTAATGATTTATTTTCAAATATACGTTGAAGTGTTAAAACATCTTCACCAGTTAGTTCTTTAGGACGCATTATGTTATCTACATAATATCTATATCCTTTTTCACTTGGAACTCTTCCTGATGATGTATGAGTTTTTTCTAAATACCCTAGATTTTCTAGCGTATTCATCTCACTTCTAATTGTAGCACTTGAGCAGTTTAACTCATCACATAAAGCGTTTGACCCTATTGGTTTTGCAGTCTTTATATATTCTTCTACAATAAGTTTTAAGATGTTTTTTTGCCTTTCTTGGATCATTACATCACCTCTTTTAGCACTCTATTTTCCTAAGTGCTACCATCATTATACTAGTATATGTTAGCAATGTCAATATATGAGTGCTAAAATTTAAAAAATAAAAAAGTAAGTTAAACACTTACTTCACTTTTTAATTTATTCTTAATTCTTTGTATTGCATTATCAACTGCTTTAGGTTCTTTATCTAAAAGTTCTGCTATTTCTTTATAATTAAAGCCACTTGCTTTTAAATCAAATACTTGAAGTTCAAAATCAGTTAATATATCTTTAGCCTTATTAATTAAATCTTGTTTTTTTTCTTCATTAATTAATATCTTCTCAGGATTTGATGTATCATTTTTAAAAGCATATTCTAAATCACTAAATGCTGAGTCTATAGAAATCGATTCATTAAGTGCTTTTTGATGGCTTCTTCCAGATGAAATTACATATGAAAGCATTTTTCTTTCAATACATAGTTTAGCATATGTATAAAACATTGTATCACCATGTTCATCAAATGCATCAATTGCTTTTGACAATCCTAACATTCCCTCTTGAATTAAATCATTTAATTCAAGGCCAAGTTTTTTACCATGTTTATACATTCTCTTAGCAGTTTTATATATAAGTGGTTCATACTTTTTATACATTATATTATTAGCATCTTCATTATTCTCAGCAATATAGTCTAATAATTCATAATCATTATATTCTTTATAATCCATTTCTAACCTTCATTGCTTCAAATACTATAATTGCAGTTGCTACTGATGCATTTAGACTATTTACTTTACCATTCATAGGAATAGATGCAATAAAATCACAATTCTTTTCAACTAATTCAGATAATCCTTTTCCTTCATTACCTGTGATTATACAAGTTTTACCTTTATAGTCTATCTTTGTATAACAAGTGCCATCCATATCTGTACCTACTATCCAATAGCCCATTTCTTTTAAATCTTTTATAGTTTGATTTAAATTAGTTACTCTAATTATATTTACATTATTAATAGTACCTGTACTAGTTTTTATAACTGTTGAATTAACTTCACATGCTCTATCTTTTGGAATAATTATAGCATCAACGCCAGCTGCTTCACATGTTCTTATAATTGCTCCAAAGTTATGAGGATCTTCAATATGATCAAGCATCACTATTAATGCATCATCTAAGTTATCTAGAATGCTTATATCTTTATATTTATAGTCTTCCACGTCTAAAATAACACCTTGGTGAAGGGCATCAACCATTCTATCCATTTCATATTTTTCACGTATATTAAATTTTAAATTAGTTTTTTTAAGACCAGTAAGTATCTCTTCATCATCAAATCCTTTTGATAAGAAAATTTTGTTTATTTTAGTATTAGCATTTAGTGCTGATTTAACTACATTTTTACCATATATATACATATTACCCCTCCAATATAAAGTTCATTATTTCATCTATTCTATTGTTTTTATTTTCTAATGATAAATAACCTATTAAAGCTTCTAGACCAGTTGAATGTTTATATGTAACTATATCAGTTGATTTAGATGAATGACTTTTATGATTTCTAGCTCTTTTAACAATATCTATCTCTTCATCTGTTAAAAAATTATCATCAATCATTTTATTTAAAAAATTAGCTTGTGATTTTGCGCTTACATAGTTAACTGCTTCTTTTTGAAGTTCTTTAACTTTAACTATGTTTTTACTTAACAAATATTTTCTAACATATAACTCATAAATAGCATCCCCAAGATAAGCAAGCGCAAGTGAATTTAAATTCATTTTATCTTAGTTATCTTTAAAGTATAACCAAAAGGTTTTAAAATTTTAAGTAATGTATTAATTTGAGGATGTTTTTTTCTATTTTCAATAGTTGCAATCATTTCTCTTACAACACCTGATGCTTCTGCCATTTGCTTTTGTGTTAAGCCTAAATCACTTCTAAGTTTAATAAAATCACATATTAAGTCATATTCAAGATCTAATGTTTCAACTTCTTTCATAAAATCACCAAATATATTTTATAACAAAAAAATAAAGTAGTCAATTGAATACTTTATTTTTCTCTAGCTTTTTGAAGTTTTAATGATAATTGTCTATTTTTCTCCTCTATAGATTTTGGAATATATGTTCTAGATATAATAAGTAATTTTAAAAGTGCTGGAGATGTTGTTAATAATTTTTTAAATGTAGATAATTCTGTTTTAGTAAAGTCTTTATTAAAATCGTGTATATACATCATAAATTCTTCAGAAAAAGGATTAAAGTTTGTATCACACCAAGGTTTTATATTTAAAAGTCCATAACTATGAAGTATTTTAGCTCTATTTTTTTCTTTTATTATCTCATCATATCCAAATTGACGATATTCAGGATTATAAAATAGCTTTGCTTCTATTTTATTAAATAAAAATGGATATGTTGACATGTTGAATCTATTTGGTAAAACACCGATTTCATCTTTAAGCATTATATTAAACAAATCTTGATCAGGATAAGTTATATCTATATTTGAATTAGAAATTGTATCTTTAATTCTATATTCAATATCTAATTTACTCCACTCTTTTGTATTAAAATAAATAACTCCACTATTAAAATATCTATCTAAATTTAGTTTATCTATATAGTATGACTTTAAAGTGCAGTCTTCCCTACAAGCTGATACAATATTCTCTTTATAATCTATAATATCAGTTAAATCATCTTTTATTATTGTATCTGAATCTATATAAAGTAAATTATCTATTCCTTTTAAGTCTCTAATTATGCTTGGAAAAATAAGCCTAGCATTTGCTATTTGAGATCCTCTCCAACTTGGAATATTTAAATTATTTATTGGATAGTCTTCCAATTTGTAAAAATTAACATTAACATTTTTAAAACATTCTAATAATCTTTTTACTCTATCATAGTCTTCATTTGAAAAATCAAATGTTACAATATGAAAATTAAATTCTTCAAAATTACTATTTTGAATAAGTGAATATATAGATGCAAGCATTATATCTATGTAATTTCTATCAGTTGTATATAGTATGTTCAAAATAATCACCCTTCTTTTTAAATGATATTATAACATTCAATTTAAAAAAATAAAATAATTAATTAACAAAATTTATAATTACTTAATTATATGCTACTAAAAACAAAAAAAGAGCTTTACGCTCTCCATAGTAAATCTTCTTTTTGTTATTCTATCTAAATTAAGTATAGCACTTTTTTACAATATGTCAACTTAAATAAAATAGACTTTAGACAAAGTCTATTTTATTATTACCTCACATGTATTTTTAAAATCTATTTTTTTAATCAAATTAATTAAATCTTCATATTTTAAGGATTCGTTTTCTTCATATATATCTGTTATAACTTCATCATTATCTAATATGTCATTTGTGACTTTATTATTAATGCTATAAATATTATCACTCATAAATATATTAGATGCTAGTATTACTTTTTTCTTTCTATTAAAATCATTTAAAGATATATCTTGGCCTATATATTTATTAATTTTTTTAACCATTTTACTTGGATTCTTACATTCTGCCATAAAAGTGATAAGTAAATGAGTATCTGTTTTACTTATCATAAATTCTAATCCATCATCACATATCTTTTCATTTTCAATTTCTTCTTCAAAATCAGATACACTTCCATATAATGCATCAAAATAAATAGTTAAATATTTCATTATAAATCTTTTTTCTAAATCAATATCTGATATATTTAATTTATATGAGTAATATAATTTAGGAATAGATAAATTCATATTTACTATATCTTTTTCTTTGGCTACTTTATCAGGTTCTTTATATTTAATCTTTTCTACATCATGTTTTTCAAAAGTTTTATTTTTTTCATTTTCTTTTACTATATTAAATACTTCTTTAGGATCAACATTTCCAGTTACAACTAAAAACATATTAGATGGTTGATAAAAAGCTTTATAACAAACGTCCAAGTCTTCCTTAGTAGTATTACTTACACTTTCAACACTTCCTATTACTTTAACTTTTATAGGATTATTTATAAAAGAGTTTTCTAAAGTTTTATTATATCCTACTCTTCCTATTTCATCTTCACCCATTTTTATTTCCTGTATAATTATACCTTTTTCTTTTTCTAAATTTTCATCAGTAAAATAAGGTTCAAACACAAAATCAAGAAGAGTATTTAAATTTTCTTTAAAATGTGTTGGTCCTGCAAATAGATAAGACGTTCTATAATTTGATGTATTAGCATTTGCTTGAGCACCATATCTATCAAATATAGTAAATGGATCAATACCATCTTTTTGTTCAAACATTTTATGTTCTAGAAAGTGAGCAATTCCATCAGGTGATGTAATAGTCTCACCATCTATTTTAAATTTAGTATCAACAGAACCATAATTAGAAGTCAAAGTTGCATATATATTATTTATGTTATTTTTTGGAACAACAAATACTCTAAGGCCACTTGGCATAGTCTCTTCGTATAAAGTAAGACCGAGTTTCTTAAATTCTTTAGACATTAGCATCACCTTCTAACATATATATTGTATTAATGCTAACTTTGTTTGCTATATCAACAACCATATCTTTAGTTATATTATCAATATTTTTAATTCTATCTGCAAGTAGATCTGTTTTTAAATACTCGTGTGACATATAATTATTAGCAATACTCATTTCATTATCAAACATTTCAATGCAACTATTCTTATAAATAATTCTAGCTTTTTCAACTTCAGAGTCATTAAACTCTCCGTTTTTCATTTTATTCATGCATTCTTTTATAAGCTCTATAGTTTTATCTTTGTTTGATGCATCAATTCCAGCTTTAATAGTTAAAAGATTAGAAATAACATTATAAGAAGAAGATATATGATAGCATAGCGAATTTTCTTCTCTAACAGTTTTAAATAAAAGTGAATCTCCGCTTCCTCCTAAGATAAATGAATAAAAATTAAGAACATATTGTATATCGTATAAATTATCTGTATCAACAGTACATCCAATAACTAGTCTGCTTTGATTAATTTTTGCCTTTTCAGTTTTTTCTTTTATTTTTTTTGTATTTATTTTTACAAAGTGTGATTCACTATCTTTATTTTTATTTATTCTCGTAAAATTCTCTTTAAAAAGTTTTATTACCTCTTCTTCATTAATATTACCAATTACAACTATATCAATAATATCGTCATTAATAACAGAATTATAATAATTATATAAATCTTCTTTTGTTATTCTATTTAAATCTTTTAAATAACCACATCCTCTATATGATAAAGGACATTTCTTATCCATAACTTCTAGCATTCTTTGATGAGCAAAGTTAGGTGGATATTCACTAAAAGTTTTTATTTCATTTTTTATTATTCTTTTTCCCAAGTCAAAACCATAGTCATTAAAACTATTATTCTTAACATCTGGATTTAATAATAATTCAAGTAAGAACATAATTGATTTTTTATTCATTCCACTTTCTGTAAATGCTTCATTTAAAAATGTAGCTTTGAAACTTAATATATCATAATTTCCTGATGTGAAGGTATTGCTTGTAATAGATATACCATATAAATCTTCCACTTCCATATCGATATGTCTACGACTTGGATATTTTAAGGAAGACTCTAACAAACAATCAGAAAGTAGTCTTCTAATTGTCATATCTTCTTTTTTTATTTTTCTTTTAAAATTAATCATCACACTAACTTTTTTAAATTTATCTGTATTTATAATGTGAAGATTGTATTTATCTAAATCATATTTTTGATACTTCATATGTGCCTCCTTAAAGTGTATTTAAAGCTACCTCTATCATATTTAAAAACTTGTTTTGTCTCTCTTCACTTGTTGTTGTATCACCTGTAACTAAACTATTAGATATTGTAAGTAAGCAAGCTGCTTCTTTACCTAATAATCTTGCTTGATTAAATAAAGCGAATGATTCCATCTCAACACATGTGCAGTTAAATTTTTCATTTAACTCTTTATAGTTATCATTCATTTTATAAAAAACATCTGATGAGTGAACACAAGTTTCTTTTAAATCAATTCCAAGCATACTTGCTGATTCTTTAATTTTATTATTTAAGTTACTAAATCCATTAATTATATTTATATCTTCTTTGTTTTGTACATAAGCAAAATTAGAGTCTGTATAAACTGAAGTTGCTAGTACTGTATCATAAAGGTTTAAATCTGTTGTATAAGCACCAGCTGTACCTATTCTAATTATTCTATCTACATCATAATATTTAAATAATTCATATGAGTATATACCCATACTTCCCATACCCATTCCACTAGCCATAATAGTAACTAGTTTATTATTAAAATAGCCTGTATAAGCAAGTATTCCTCTTACAGTATTAACTAACTTACAATCAGTTAAAAACTTAGAAGCTATCATCTTAGCTCTTAGAGGATCTCCGGGCATAATAACAGTCTTTGCTATCTCGCCTTTTTTTGCTTCAATATGTTCTGTCATATAATCACTCCTTAGTATAAACAAATATTTTTAAATCATACTACAAATCCATTATATCAAAAAAAATAGAAAATAGCACTTACTATTTTCTATACTTCACTTATAACAATCAATATCATAGGTTTACATTCAGTTTCATGATATAAGTATTTACCTAATTTTTCTCTAATACCAAGTTTAATTTTGTTAAAATCAACATAATTTTCTTTAGTATTTTCTTCAATTACTTCTAGAGAAATTCTCTCAGATTCTTTTATTAAATCTATATTATCTTTTACATATATAAATCCACGAGTTAAGATTTCAGGACCTGCTATTACTTTCTTAGAAGATTTATCAATAGTAGCACTTACAACAACTATACCGTTATCGCATAATAATTCTCTATCTTTAAGTACTAACTCACCAACGTCTCCTGAATTCTTACCATCTACTAATATATCATCTATTTTTACTTTATTAAATGAATCAACTAATTTACCATTCTTAAATTCAACTACATCACCATTTAATTTAAGTAAAATATTTTCTTTTGGTATACCCATTTTCTCAGCAATATAAGCATTATGTACTTGATGTCTATATTCACCCATTACTGGAAAATAATATTTAGGATTCATTAAGTTAATCATCATCATTAAGTCTTCACTTGATGCATGGTGTGATAAATAATTTTTAGATAAAATTACTAAATTAACGCCTAATTTAGATATATCATCATATAACTTAGTTGATGTTTTTTCTAATCCATCGTATTGAGGAGATGCAAATATAATTGTATCCTCTTCTGTAAGTTTAACAAATTTATCTCTACCATCAACTATTCTTCT
>CAZFGE010000042.1:0-8637 GCA_964518415.1 uncultured Muribaculaceae bacterium | reverse complement strand
TGATATAATTATTATGATAATGGAAGGAGCGTGTAGACATGAAAAAATACTTATTTTATATTATTATAGCTATGTCATTTTTATGCGCACCTAGTATAAATGCTGAGACTAATGTGACTGGATTTGTTACTGAAAAAGATGTTTTATTTGCAAGTGCACCTAATTTAACACTTCCTGGTAATAATTGCTTATATAAAGAAAATGGAAGATATAGTTCTATATTTGCATCACCTGGTAAAGCACATTGTATAGACACATCAGAAAAAGTTATTATATTAAATTATGATTCTATAATTAGTTCAAGCAATAATACATGTGGTAAAGGATACTATAAAGCTAATTATACTAATGAAAAAGGAAATACATACACAGGTTATATATGTGCGGATAAAGTAATAGTTGAAGTAGATACAAATAAATATGCTGAATATTTTACCAAAAATGGTATTCCAAAAATATATTGGACTCAACTTGCACTTTTAAAAGAAGCACATCCAAATTGGAATTTCAGAGGTTATAATACTAATTTAGATTTTAATACAGCAGTTAATAATGAAGAAGGTGCATCAGCAATTCATACTGATGATCCAAAATATTTATCTTTAAATACAGATTATTCATATAATCCTGATACAAACACATATAATATGCTTCCTGAAGGTAATGGATGGAGATATGCTAATACTAAGACAATTGCATTCTATATGGATCCAAGAAATTTCTTTGATGATAAAAAAATATTTATGTTTGAAAGCCTTGGTTTTAATCCTGAACTTCATACACTTGATGCTGTTAAAGCAGTTTTAAATGGAACTGATTTAGCTCAGTATGCAGATATATTTTATGAAGCTGCAAGGTATAAAGACAATAATATAAGTCCTGTTTATTTGGCTACACTATCAAAACAAGAAGTTGTAATAGAAGGTGGACATTTATCTCCATCAGCAAGTGGTGAAAATAGTTACCAAAATGGTATTTATAATTTTTATAATATAGGTGCAAATTCATCATGTACAAATGCCGTTAAATGTGGTATAGAGTGGGCTATGAATATTCCTAAGAATCTTGATGGTTCTATAGATGAGACAAGAAGATTTGATAGAGTATGGAATTCTCCAAGATTAGCAATTCTTGGTGGTGCAACAAAAATAGCTGTGTCATTTATAAAAAATGGTCAAGTAAATTCATATTTAAAAAAATTTAATGTTACTCCAAATGGAAGATATTCTAATCAATATCAAACTAATATAGCAGCTCCTGCAACCGAAGCAGATAAAACAGCTAGAGCATATGATAGTGCTGGAAAGCTTAATGAACAATTTGATTTTGTAATTCCTGTATATAATAATATGCCAGAAAATCCAGCTTCACTTCCAACAACTAAAGAAGAGTATGTTAAGGAAAAAGAAGAAGTTGTAGAAGATAATACTATGAATGCTATTAATAATTCTGGATATGCAGTTAATGGACAATATTTAATCAATGTCCCTGTTGGAACATCTGTTGCTACTATGAAGTCTAGAATAAGCGCAAATATTAAAGTAACATGTGATGGAAGAGAAATTGATGGAAACCAAGTTATTGGTACTGCTGATGTTCTTCATATAAATGGACATACATATATGATTATAATTAAAGGTGATGCAACAGGTGATGGTAAAATTTCACCAGCTGATTATATGGCGATTAAAGATCATATAATGGGAGAACCTTTAAAAAAGGTATTCCAAGTATCAGGTGATATGAATGGCGATGGTCAAATATCACCAGCTGATTATATGACAGTTAAAGATTATATTATGAGTAGATAAAAGGGGAATAAGAATGAAAAAAATAATATATTTAATATCAACAATTCTTTTAACATTTATGGGATTTACAAATGTTAAAGCAATAAGTTCAAGTGTTAATACAACATCTATTACATTAGGTAGTCGTGTTAATGTTGTAGTATCTGCTCCTGGTGAGGCTGGATATATTAGTGTTACAAGTTCAAATGGTAATATACTTTCTGGTGGTACTGGAAAACAATGGATAGAAGATAAAAGTTTATCCTATAGTTTTCAAGCAAAAAATGTTGGAACAGCTACAATTACAGTAAGTGGTGTTGTATCTGGATCTGATCATGTTGATAGAAATTATTCTAAATCATTTACAGTTACAGTTAAACCAAAACCTGTTATAGTACTTTCAAAAGATAATTCTTTATCATCTTTAGGAATTGAAGGAAAGGAACTTTCTCCAGCATTTTCTAAAGATACATTAGAGTATTCTGTTGAATTAGATCCTGATACAACAAAGGTTAATGTGCAAGCTAGTCCATCTGATAGTGGAGCTAGTGTAAGTGGTGCAGGTGAAAGAGAAGTTCAAGATGGACCAAATAAATTAGATATTGTTGTAACAGCTGAAAATGGTAGTACAAGAACTTATGTTATTAATGCAACAGTTAAAGAATTTGATCCAATTAAAGTTAAAGTCGATGGGGTAGAATATACTGTTGTTAGAAAAAAATCTGGAATTGGTACTGTTGATGGTTATGAGGCTACTACTGTTAAAATTAATGATACTGAAGTTCCAGCTTTAAAATCACAAATCACAGGATATACCTTAGTAGCTTTAAAAGATGAAAAAGGAACTCAAAACTATTTTATAAAGGATAAAGATAAATATACATTATATAAAGAATATGCTTTTCATAAAGTTACTTTAGTTCCTCTTCCATGGAATAAGGATTTAATTCCAAGTAATTATAAAAAATATACAATTACTTATAATGATGAAAAATTAGAAGTATATAAATTGAATAAAAAATCTAAATATGCTTTAATTTATGGTGTTAATGCTGAGACTGGTGTAGAAAATATTTATATGTATGATTCAGTTGAAAATACACTACAAATATATAATACAGAAGAGACTAAGTCCTTAACTAATGATAAACATTTATATTTAAAATTAACTTTAGGACTTGGAGTACTTGCTTTTATTGAATTAATAGTTTTAATATCAGTATTAGTTAGTAATAAAAAAAGAAGTAAAGTAAAAGTAAAACAAATGAATGAAAAAGTAGATTAATCTACTTTTTTTTGATATACTTAATTAGTAGTAAAAATAAGGAAGTGGGTTTTAATGAAAAAGGGTTTTACTTTAATAGAATTATTAGCTGTAATAGTAATACTTGCTATAATTGCATTAATTGCAATACCTCAAATTACAAATGTTGTTGAGAATGCTAAAAAGGAAGCAGGAGCACGTTCAGTTGAAGGACATGTAGAGAGTATAAATACTGAACTTGCTAAAAAGATGCTTTTAGGTAATGATTTATCAGATGGTGAATATAGTTTTTCATCTCTTGATGTTAAAATAAAAGGAAATACAACTTGTACATCATATACACTTAAAAGTAATACAGTAATATCTGCGTCAAATTGTGAAGCAAATGGTTATACTTATAGTTATAATATGGAAAGTGGCGCATATATTTTAGCTGGCTCTAAAGGGTCAAAAACTAGTATATATGCAAGTTATAATGGTAGACTTCATGTAGAAGGATCTAAACTAATGAACTCAAAAAATCAAGAGTTTAGGTTAACTGGTGCTTCATATGGTAATGGTACTATGAATGCAAATGTACATGAATATTCATTAGAATCATTAGCTACTTTAAAAAGTTGGGGAGCTAATTTATTTAGAGTATTTATAGATGGAATCCCTGAGTGGAGTTCTGCATTTACTTATATTGGAAATGAAGAAAACTTTTTAAAATATTATTATCAAGCAGTTGATAATGCGATAAAAAATGATATGTATGTTATAGTTACATGGGCATCTCATGGTGTTAATGGAGATCCAATGGTAAATAATGCAATTGATGCTTTAACTAGAGTTGCTAAAAAATATCCAAATGATCCTCATATAATATATGAAATTTGGAATGAACCTGCGCTTAATAAAACATGGAGTGATATAAAGGAGTATTCAAATCAAGTTATTCCAAAAATACGTGAAATATCTCCTGACTCTGTTATTCTTGTTGGTACTCCTCTTAATGATGCAAGACCAGATTTAGCAATTAATGATCAATTAAATTTTAATAACATTATGTATACACATCATACTTATGTTAATACAATGCATGATTCGTTTTTATCATATATGAAGAAAGCAATTGATGCTGGACTTCCTATATTTGAAACAGAATGGTCATCTAATCCTGTTGGAACACCTACTGGTTATGAAAACTATGAAACTCATGCTACATCATTTGCTAAAATATTAGCTAAATACAATATTAGTTATGCTGTATTCTGTTTCCATGCATCACAATGGTCATATTCATTTGTAGAAAAAGGTAAATGGAATTCAAAATTACCTGAAAACACTTTAACACCTAATGGTAAGTTTTTTAAGAAAATCTTAAAAAGCAATTATAACTATGAAGGTCATTTGATGAAAGGAAACGGAAATAATAACTCTGTTGGAGGTGTAGCTTATAGATCTACAGAGTGGCGCGATAAAATAAAAAGTATTGAATTTAAAAATAAGTTAAGTATTCCATCAAATGCAGTTGTATCATGGGATTTATCACCTGAAGAAGATAATAGTGTTGTTGGATATCTAATACCTATAGATAATTCTAATTTATATAAATTAGTTATATCTGCTAATGGTTATATAAATGCACCAATTGATTCAAAATATTTATTTGCTGGAATGACTAACTTAGAATCAATTGATTTTGCTAATTTCAAAACTGTTTATGTTAATTCCATGACTAATATGTTCTTAGGTGACACTAATTTAAAAAGTCTTGATTTGTCTAGTTTTGATACAAGAGAATTAAAAAATATTTCTGGTATGTTTCAAGATTGTACAAATCTAGAATCAATTAATTTTAATAATTGGAGTCCTAAACTAGATAATATTTTTTATGCATTTTCTAATTGTACTCACTTGAAAAAACTTGATTTATCTGGATTTAATGTTCAAAATGTTTCAAAATTTGATTACTTATTTTATAGAAATTTAAACTTAACAAATTTGAATATATCTACATGGAATCCAAATACAGTAGCAACTATTTCTAAAATGTTTGCATCTTGCTCAAGCTTAGAGAAAATTGATATGTCTAGTTTTGTAATTGATGCATCAACAAATGTAACTCAAGCTTTAAATAATGTTAAAGCAAATGTTAATGTTGTAGTTAAAAATCAAACTGTTGTTGATTATATTAAAGATAGTGCAAATAATA
The DNA here is from genome assembly GCA_964518415.1 of uncultured Muribaculaceae bacterium. Classification (GTDB taxonomy): domain Bacteria; phylum Bacillota_I; class Bacilli_A; order RF39; family UBA660; genus CAJOJO01. Next base: position 3,386 of record CAZFGE010000042.1, on the reverse strand, counting down.
CTGTAAACTTCGAGATAAAAGGGTAGAATAAACTACCTTTTTTTGATACAATTGTAAGTAGTAAAAATAAGGAAGTGTGTTTATGAAAAAAGGTTTTACTTTAATTGAATTATTAGCTGTAATAGTAATACTTGCTATAATTGCTTTAATAGCAATTCCGCAGCTTACTAATGTCATTAACAATGTAAAAGTTGGCGCTCTAAAAAGTAGTGCAGATGGACTTTATGAATCAGCTAGGTTATATAGTATGAAAAATGATATTATTGACAATGCCAGATTTGATATTGAAGATAATGAGATAATCACAACTGAACAAGATAAACTAAATTATAAGGGGTATATAAAAAGAGGTACAGTTGTAATAACAAAAGAAGGAAATATTTCTATCTGTGTAACAGATGGCAAAAATAGTGCTTATAAAACTATTGAAGATAGTGATGCTAAAACTATTTTAAATAAAGTTTGCTCAATTGAAAAAAACTCAACTGATGTTGTATTAAATGGATTAGAAAAAACTGATTATGTATTTGATAATGTTTCTTTAATGAAAAAAGCAAATGTTAAAATAGGAAAAACTATATATACAAGAGGCTACTATAGTTCTAATGATGGTGGTAGTGCATATTATGAAGTTATTGATAATAACTCTAAATCAAATGATAATGGATATATTTTGTTAGATAATGGACTTATGGCTAAGTATGTAGTTAAAGATAATAGAATAAATGTTAAAAGCCTAGGCGCTAAAGGTGATGGTATAACTGATGATACACAAGCTATAAATAATGCATTATCTAGAAGACTAGATGGAATTATATATTTTCCAAAAGGAACTTATATGGTATCAAGTCAGTTAACTGTTTTAAATCATTCAACTATAAAAGGTGAAGGAAAAGATTCTATAATTAAAGCAATGGATAATTATAAAATAGGTTCTAATATGTTTTATATGAATAAAGTAAATGATGTTTTACTTAAAAATATATCAATAAGTGGTAATAGTTTAGAAAATACTCTTGAAGAAGGTTATAATGATATAGATGGAATTCACTTGCTTGATATGTGGGAATCTAATAATATTACAATTGATAATGTAAATTTTATAGATAATATGTATGTTGCGCTTAGAATAATAAAAGATTCAAGTAAAATAAAAATTATTAATTCTAAATTTTTAAATGTAGATTGTGGTGTTATTGCTTTAGGAAGTGGTAATGTTGATGATCTATTAATTGAAAACAATTACTTTGATGGTCATAAAAACTCTGAATCAGTTTCTTTATTTGGTACAGGTATATACACAAATATAACAGTTAATAAAAACACAATAAAGAATAAAACAGTTGGACACGCTATTTTAATTGGTACTAAAGGCGGTAAGACAAAAGGCGCTAAAGTTACTAATAACATTATTAATGATGTTGCAGTAGGTATTAGAATTGGTGATGCGGATGATATTGAAGTGGCTAATAATTCAATAAATAATGTAAATACACTTGAACTTAAAAAAGGTGGGTCTGGTATTAATATAGCTGATTCTAAAAATATAAATATTCATGATAATACTGTAGAAAAGACAGTGCAAGCTGGTATGTATTTAAAAAATTTATCCAATGTTAAAGTATATGATAATACTATTAAAGATTCAGGTAATTTGAATAATGATTGGTATTTTGCCGATATAAGAGGAGTTAACTCAAATGTTGAATTTTATAATAATATTTTAAATAGAGAAGATAATAGTTTATATTCATATTTAATGAATGTACATGGTGATGGTGGAGTTACTATAAAAGACAATACTTTTAAAAATGGTAAATTAATGCTTTGGACAGATTCATCTAATATTGTTGTAACAAATAATAATGTTGAAGTAAATAATAAAGGAACAAATAATATAATTACTAATTAAGGACTAGAATAAATATTCCTTTTTTGATATACTTGTAATGTAGTTTAAAAATAAGGAAGTGAGTTTTAATGAAAAAAGGTTTTACTTTGATAGAGTTACTAAGTGTCATAGTAATACTAGCTATAATATCACTTATAGCAATACCATCCCTTACAAAAGTAGTAAGTAATGTTAAATTGAAAGCTGACCTACAGTCTGTTAGAGGATATATAAATGCAGCGGATACCTATTATATGAAAGCACAATATGATAGTGACTTATATGATACACTAGGTACAAATGTAATAGATAAACTGCCAGTTAAAGGTGAGAAATTAACAGGTAGTGTAATAATTAATACTGATGGTTCAGTGGAAGTAGCTATTATAAAAAATAATAAGTGTTATAAAAAGGATAAAAATGATTCAGATAATGAAATTAAAATATTTGAAGAATCAAAATGTGAAGTAGAAGATAAGGAACCTGTATTATATACACTATCTAGAGAAGATATGTTAAATGCTAAATCTAATATGTATCCTTCAAATGCAGTTCTTAAATATGAAAAATTTAAAAAACTTTCAAGAGATACATATGATGGAACTATACCAATCAAAAGGCTAGATGATCCAGTTTATTTATCAATGACAATGCCAAGTGAAACAATGAGTGATTATACAACCCAACAAGGTAGAGATAATGCACATATCATTGGAGATGTTAATGCTGATGAGACAAAACGTACATTGGCAATTGGAGCATTTTATAAAACAACAGGAGCAACTCTCCCAGAGACATTTTCAATATATTTTGGAAAAATAAAACTATTTGCTTATTCGAAATCTCAAAAAAAATGGATAATACTTGATGAGAGAAAACATTTATCTAAAAATGCCGTTTATATATATAAACTTCCTTGGACAAATAATGGTACAACAAAGTTAACTGATGTTGAAGAAACTGATGATTATTTAAAGGTGAATGTTACGGCTGAACAATTCGGTAATAATGTAATTCACTTTTGGGGTTCATCCGCACCTATAGATAAAGATGATTATTTATATTATGCAGCAGCATACGAATTCTGGGTAAGCGATAATGTAGCAGGAAAATTAACTGCTGTAAATGCAATTGATGCAAAAGATGAAAAGGGAACTGCAACTACAAGTCAGTTATATTCATCTCGTGGATGGGCTGCATCAACAACAAAAAAAATAACATGGGGTCATACTGTTCCTTCCGATCAATATGATAAAGTAAATACTAAAATATTGAATCAAATGTTTTAAAAAATATATGGTCAATTTTAAATTAAAAGGTAGAATAAACTATCTTTTTTTGATATACTTAATTAGTAGTAAAAATAAGGAAGTGTGTTTATGAAAAAAGGTTTTACTTTAATTGAATTATTAGCTGTAATAGTAATACTAGCTATAATAGCACTTATAGCAATACCATCCCTTACAAAAGTAGTAAGTAATGTTAAATTGAAAGC
>CAZFGE010000041.1:0-8656 GCA_964518415.1 uncultured Muribaculaceae bacterium | reverse complement strand
AACTAAGTCTGATAAAGATACATAGCGTGAAGAAAGAAGACTTTTTTATGTTGCCTGAACTCGTACAAAAAATAAAGTGTATTTATATACACCTATTAGCAATGAATCAATATTTATTAGCGAGTTAAAAAAAGATTATAAAGTTAAATCAAGAATAATTTAGTCTTGATTTTTTTATTTTTTAGTGTATAATGAATATGAAAATGATTTTCAAATTGAGGTGAAATATGACAAGAAAAGATACATATAACACAAAACAAAAAGATGTAATATTATCAATGATAAAAGAAAAAAAAGATGATTTTACAGCTAAAGATATATATAATGATTTAAAAGGAACTATTGGTCTTACAACTATTTATAGATTTATTGATAAACTTTATAATGATGGTTATTTAATAAAATCCTTAGGTAAAGATAATATAGCCTTTTATAGTTTTGTAGAAAAGTGTAATAATCAAAATCACTTTTATTTAAAGTGTAGAAAGTGTGGACATTTAGAGCATATTGATTGTGATTGTATACATGAATTATCTGAACATATATTTAAAAAACATAATTTTAAATCAGATGAACAAGGAATAATGATTACTGCTCTTTGTTCAAAATGTAGAGATGAATAAAAACAATATAATAATGCTTTTATTAGTTATATCTTGTTTTTTAATCTTAATTATCTTTTCAAATCATAAGTGTGATCATGAACACTGCCATATTTGTAATTTATTAACTGAAATAAATATTGGAATAAACTATTTATATTTAAAGTCAGACGATATTATTATAAAAATTATCTTAATTTTTTTTATAAGTAGTATAGTTTATTTACTCTTTATATTAAATAAAACATTTAATACTTTATTTGGAATGAGAGTAAGACTTAATAATTAAAGAACTCTTTATATAATTATAGAAGGAGGAGAAAAATGAAAAAATTATTAATAATATTTATATCAATATTTGCGCTTATTAATACTGGATGTAGTAATAAAAAAAGTGACAAAATAACAATTATATCTACAAGTTATCCTGGATATGATTTTGCAAGAGCAATTACTAAAAATAATGATAATATTGAAGTTAAAATGCTTCTAAAACCAGGAAGTGAAACTCACGATTTTGAACCAACACCACAAGATATTATAAATATTAAAAACAGTGATTTATTTATATATGTTGGTGGAGATTCTGATGAATGGATTGATGATATATTAAAAGATATTGATACTAAAAAAACAAAAATTGTTAAACTTATGGATTTAGTTGATTTAGTATATGAAGAAGAAGTAGAAGGAATGGAATCTCATGATGAAGAAGAGGAAGAGGAAGAATATGATGAACATGTTTGGACTAGTCCTAATAATGCTATACAAATTTTAGAAAAATTAAAAGATAGCATTATTAAAATTGATTCAGATAAAAAAGAATTATATGAAGAAAATACTAAAAAATATATTGATGAGATAAAAAATATAGATGAAGAAATAACTAATATTGTTAAAAATGCAAAAAGAAATGAAGTAATCTTTGGAGATAGATTTCCAATTAGATATTTTACAGATCAATATAATTTAAAATATTATGCAGCTTTCCCAGGATGTTCTGATGCAACAGAAGCTAGTTCTAAAACTATATCTTTCTTAATTGATAAGGTAACTACAGATAATATCCCTGTTGTATTTAAAATAGAACTATCAAGTGGAAAAATTGCTAAGGCAATAGCAGATGAAACTGGTGCAAAAGTATTAGAATATCATACTGCTCATAACATTAAACAAAGTGATTTTGAATCAGGAATTACTTATGTTGATATAATGAAAAAAAATATAGAAGTATTGAAAGAGGCGCTTAACTAATGAGTTTGATTGAACTGAAGAATTTATCGCTTGGTTATGATAATCAAGTTGTGTTAAAGAATATTAATTTAAAAATAGAAGAAAATGATTTTATATGTATAGTAGGTCCAAATGGAGCAGGTAAATCAACACTTGTAAAAGGTATTTTAGGACTTATTAAGCCTCTTAAAGGTAGTGTTGTATATAATAATTTGAAACAAAACTTTATAGGTTATATGCCACAAGAAACTAAAGTTGATTCAAACTTTCCTGCATCAGTATTTGAAATAGTATTATCAGGTACTTTAAACAAAACTTTATTTTATACTAAAAAAGAAAAGGAATTAGCACTTAATAATTTAAAAATGCTTGGAATTGAAGATTTAAAAAATAAGTGTTTTCAAGATTTATCAGGTGGTCAAAGACAAAAAGTTTTGCTTGCTAGAAGTTTATGCGCAACATCTAAATTATTAATATTAGATGAGCCATCAAATAATCTTGATAGTAAGTCAAAAAAAGATTTATATAAAATCATTAATAAATTAAATAAAGAATATAATATTACTATTATTATGATTACACATGACTTGGATCATCATAATTTAATAGGTAATAAAATATTATCGTTAAGAGAAGATAAAATATTCTTCGGTTCAACAGAAGATTTTGTAAGGAGTGTTCATAATGAGTAGTATTATTGAGATGTTTTCATATACTTTTATGCAAAGAGCATTTATTGTTGGGATACTTATCTCATTATGTGCATCATTAATTGGTGTATCTTTGGTACTTAGAAGAAATTCTATGATAGGAGATGGTCTATCACATGTTGGCTTTGGAGCATTTGCAATTGCAACAGTTATTGGACTATCTCCAGTAGAATTTGCAATTCCAATAGTTATTATTGTATCGTTTTTAATTTTAAGATTAAACGATAATAACAAAATACATGGCGATTCTATGATAGCATTAATATCTGCATCATCTCTTGCAATAGGTACATTTGTTGTATCTGTTACTAAAGGTGTTAATACTGATATAAATAATTACTTATTTGGTAGTATTTTATCAGTAAGTAGTTTAGATGTTATTATAAGTATTGTCTTATCAATAATTGTAATAGGATTATATATAGTATCTTATAATAAAATATTTGCACTTACATTTGATGATAAATTTTCTAAATCGATTGGAATTAATACAGACTTTTATAACATGATTTTTGCAATCTTATGCTCAATAGTTGTAGTTTTAGGTATGAGACTTATGGGAGCACTTTTAATATCAAGTTTAATTATATTTCCAACTTTATCATCAATTCAACTATATAAAAGTTTTAAAAGTGTTGTTATATCAAGTGTTATTGTATCTTTAATTACATTTACAGTAGGTTTAATAGCATCTTATTTAATAGCTTCTCCAACAGGAGCTACAATAGTAATATCAAACATTGTTGTTTTGGTTTTATTTAAAATTATATCTATAATAAGGAAGTGATTTATGGGAATGAAGAATATATCAATTATATTTACATCAATATTTCTTGAAAGTCTTCCTTTTTTATTGCTTGGATCTATTATATCGGCAATCATAGAAGAATATGTATCAAATGAAAAAATAGCTAAAATTATACCAAAAAATAAAATTTTAGGATCCATTGTAGGTATATTTTTAGGATTTTTTATACCTGCTTGTGACTGTGCTGTTATACCAATCACTAAAAGATTAATAAAAAAAGATGTACCTATTAATGTATCAGTTTCTTTTATGTTAGCATCACCAATAATTAATCCAGTTGTGTTATTATCCACATATTATGCTTTTTATAAAACAAATCCAGATATATTCTTTTATAGAATTATATTTGGTATAATAATTGCTCTTTTAGTAGGTATTTTTATGGGCATTATATATAATGATGATAAAGTTATTGTTAGTGACAAAGATAGTTGTCATTGCCATAATCATTCAAAAAAAAGATTTATATCAATTATGAAACATACTGGAAATGATTTATATGATGTAGTTAAATACTTAATAATAGGAGCTTTAATTGCAAGCGTAATTCAAGTTGTTTTACCAAAAGAATTATTTAATACATTTAATAATAATCAAATACTTTCTATTATTACTTTAATGGTTTTTGCTTACCTAATATCATTATGTTCAACATCTGATTCATTTGTAGGTAAATCCCTTTTATCAAGTTTTTCTAAAAGTTCAGTTATAGCTTACCTTTTATTAGGCCCAATGATAGATATAAAAAATACATTTGTTTTACTTGGAAACTATAAAAAGAGCTTTGTATTTACGCTTATTACCTTTATATTTATAGTTACATTTATATTTAGTTATTTGGTGGTGATGATATGAAAAATAGATTTTTAGGTTTTATATCACTACTTTATGCTTTTATAATTATTTATTTATGTCTATCTAATAATTTAAACAATGTACTAGCGCCTCAAATGCAGGTATATACTAAATTATCTATTGTACCTCTAATACTTATTGGCTTAGTATTTATATCTAATAAGCAAGAATTTAAAAAATACGATTTAGTTTTATTAATACCTCTTATAATGCTTATTTTATCAGGTGACTTTAGATTATCAATTATTAATTCAAAAGAATTAAAAATAAAAAAAGAAGTTAATCTAAATGAAAAAGAGGATAATATAGATACATCTACTTATAATTTTGATAATGTTGATTTTGATATAGTTGATGCATCGTATGCAAGTTTATCAGATTATTTCAATTATACAACAAATACAAAAGATTTAATTGGAAAAACTGTTAGGTTTAAAGGACTATCAATTAAAAATTCTAAAATAGTAGATAAAAATAAATTTGTTATAGGAAAATATTTAATCACTTGTTGCGCTGCTGATGCTGGTTTTATAGGCTTTATTGTTGATTTTGATAAATCAAAGGTAAAAGATAATACATGGTATCAAGTGGAAGGAGTACTTAAAAGAATTAAATTGACAGATGGGTCTTATGTAGTTGGTGTTGAAGCTGTCAATATAAAAGAAATAGATTCTAAGAGTGAAGAACAATATGTATATCCTTGTTATACATATAGTGATACATGTAGTGAAGTATCTAAATATAATTTAAAATAATGTGTAAAGAAAATGTCTTATTTTTAATAAATGAGATATTTTTCTTTTAACTTAGAGTAAATTTTGCTATAATGGATAAGGTTTGCAAAAAAAGGAAGTGATATTAAGTGAACAAGAAAAAGGCATCATTGGTATTTAACATATTGATTGTTCTATTTGAAATATTAGGTATTATTGAAACAATTATATTAAATCATAAAATAAGTTTTGAATATTATACAGAGGATAGTAATATACTAGCTTTAATAAGTTCAACTCTTTTTGTTATATATTTACTTAAAAAGAATAGAATACCAAGATGGCTTCAAGTATTTAAATATATGACTACAATTTGTCTTACAATAACATTTGTAGTTGTTTTAACAGTACTTGGACCTATGAATAATTTTGATTATAGTTTTTTATTATTTAGTAAAGCATTATTTATACAACATTTAATTTGTCCAATATTAGCTTTTATAACATTTACTTTATTTGATGATATAAAACCATTACATATAATTGATAATGTTATTGGATTATTCTCAACACTTGTATATAGTTTAGTTTTAATTATATTGAATATGTTTGAGATAGTTACAGGCCCATACCCATTTTTAATGGTAAGAGAACAAGAGTTATCTATGTCAATTGCATGGTGTATAGCCTTATTTGCAATTTCATATTTAATAGCTTTATTACTTAGAGTATTAGCAAAAAGAAACTATGATAAAATACAAAAATTAAAACATAAAACAAAAGAAAAAGTTAAAAAAATAGTAAAACGAAAAAAAGAATGTTAATTCATTCTTTTTTTGTTGCTTAGAGCATATAATTGTGGTATAATCTTCTTCGCCACTTCAAATAGAAAGGATAAGATATAATGGATATAGACAGCAAAGAACAAGCAATAATAGATGAGATTTACCTTAAAAATGAACTTGCTTTAAAGATGTTAGAAACAGAACTAGATATATTACTTAAAAGCTATGCTTATGAGAAAAAATATAATCCAGTTGAACACATGAAATCTCGCGTTAAAACATTAGAAAGTGCATTCAATAAATTAGAAAAAAAGGGTTATCCTGTTGATTCATACAATTTACTTAAACATGTTCATGATATGATTGGTGTTAGAATTGTATGTTCATTCTTATCAGATGTATATGAAGTAGTAGATTTAATTAAAAATTCGGGGCAATATAAAATAAAAGAAGAAAAGGATTATATAAAAAATCCTAAAGATACAGGCTACATAAGCTATCACATTATTATTACTTTACCTCTTTATTTGACTGATAAAATAGAATATGTAGATGCTGAAATTCAAATTAGAACTATTGCCATGGATTTTTGGGCAAGTATTGATCATAAGCTTCATTATAAAGCAGACAATACTTCAAAAAATGTTCAAGATGAAATCTATAGTTGTTCTCTTGATATAAAGGCGCTTGATGAGACAATGAATAGACTTTATTTGAAAACACTAAATAATAAACAAGAAAGTGAATCTATTAATTGATTCACTTTTTTGTTATAATAATAAAGAGGTGATAATATGGAACATGTCCATTCAATATTAATAAAAAAAGAAGGTAATAAATTTATTAATTATTATGATAAAAGGTGGAATATGTATTTGTTTCCAAATATAAAAGGAAATAATGTTGAAGATATAAAAAATAAATTTAAATGTGAAAATGTTAAATTTTTATTTGATAAAGTTCATGATAAATATTCAATACCTAATGATGAGATTAAGACATACCATCACTATTTCTATGAGATTGATAGTGATATAGAAGGCGAATTATTTACATTAGATGAATTGTTATGCATGGATAAAGTAAAGGAAAATAATTCGGATATAATTTCATTCATAAAAGAATTTTATAATATTTAAAAAGAGTTCTCTATTATTTAGAATTCTTTTTTGTTATAATAAATATTAGGTGATAATATGGACAATTCAAAAAACTTTGACTTAATAATAACAGATAATAAAAAAGAAATATTAAACTATTTAAATGATTCTAAAAAACTACTAAGTATTAAAATAATGAGCTATAAAGAGTTTATTGACTTCTTTTTTGGATATGTAAATAGTGAAGCTCTATATTATTTAGTTAAAAAGTATAACTATTCATATGAAGTAGCTAATATGTATTTAAATAACTTTTTATATATAGATAATTTATATAAAGAATTAAATCTAAATAATTTAATAAAAACTGAGCCATTATTTAAAAGTTCATTTAAAAGAATTGTCCTAAATAATATTAAATTAGATCCATATATCATGAATAAGCTAACTAACTATGATGTAATAGAATTAAAAAATAACGATCAAAAATATACACCTAAACTATATGAATATAAAACTATAGAAGATGAAGTAAATGGAGTTGCTTTATCAATACTTAGAGATATAAAAAGTGTAAACATAGACAAAATTCATTTAGTAAATGTCGGTGATGACTATAAAAAACATATAAAAAGAATATTTTCATTTTATAATATACCTGTAAACTTAAATGATACAATATCTCTATATGGACTTCCTGTAATAAAAGAATTTATAGAAAAATTAGATGAATCACTTGATAGTGCTATAGCTATTTTAGAAAACTTTGAATATAAAAAATATGTAATTGATATTATAAATAAGTATGCATTCACATCATTTGATGAAACTGTTAAATATTTAATAAAAGAAGAGTTAAAAACAAAAAAAATAAACTCAAAAAAATTAAGTAATGCAATTGATATTATAGATATTAATAAAATAAATAGTAGTGATATTTATTACGTATTAAACTGTAATCAAGGAGTATTTCCTAAAACTTATAAAGATGAAGATTATTTAACTGATATAGAAAAAAAGAATATAGGCTTATTTACATCATTAGATAAAAATAAACAAGAAAAAATAAAAACATTAAATATAATTGCAAGTTATCCTAATATAAGACTATCTTATATAACAAATTCTAAAGGAGAAGAGTTATATAGATCTTCTATATTAAAAGACTTAGAACTAGAGGAAAATATAGATGATTCATTTGATAGTTCAAATATATATAATAAATTAAGACTATCATATATGTTAGATGATTATATTAAATTTAATATACATAATAAAGATTTAGATAAATTATATTGTAACTATAAAGATATAAATTATTTAACTTATGATAACTCTTATAAAAAAGTAGATGAATATTCATTTAATAAGTATATAGATAATAAACTAAATTTATCATATTCAAGCTTAAATAATTTTTATAAGTGCAAATTCAGATTTTACTTAAATGATATTTTAAAACTAAATGAATTTGAAGAAACATTCCATACAATAATAGGTAATTTATTTCATCATGTCCTAGAATGTGCATTTAAACCTAACTTTGATTTTGAAAAAGAGTTTAATAATTTTTTAATAGATAAAGAATTAAATTATAAAGAAAAATTTTTCATTAATAAATTAAAAGAAGACCTACATTTTATAATTGATGTTATAAATGAACAAGATAGTGAGTCATCTTTAAATAAAGCATACTATGAAAAGAAATTTGTAGTTAATAAAGACTCTTCAATAAAAGTAACATTTAAAGGATTCATTGATAAGATTAAATATAGTGAATTTAATGGTAAGACAGTGGTTGCTATAATAGATTATAAAACAGGAAATCCTGATATAAACTTAGATAAAGT